>JAUNXN010000089.1 GCA_030539795.1 Methanobrevibacter sp. | reverse complement strand
CTTGCATCGGCAATCATATATTCTGCCATTCCTCCATCTTCCTTAAGACCACGTGCACTTGCGACTTCACAGAAGTTGTCACGGCCTGAAAGACAGTACTGACATTTACCGCATGCGTGTAATGTGTCTACAATAACATTTTGTCCAACCTCAACGGTGTCGACACCAGGTCCGAGTTTAGCAACGGTACCTGCGTTTTCGTGACCGAAAGTGAATGGTCCTTCAAACGGAACTGTAATAAAACCTTCGTCAATAACTTCAAGGTCAGTTCTGCACATTCCTGCACCTTTCATTTTAATTAAGATTTCACCAAATCCAGGTTCTGGAATAGGTACTTCCTCCAATACTGGAGGTTTTCCCAATTCGTTAATTCTCCAAGCTTTCATTGTTTCAGCCATTTTAATTCCTCATTCTAATTTTATTCATTGAATTAAAATTCAATTATCATTTATATGTCGAATAAACTTATTGTAGTACGAATCCACCGTTAGGTGAGATAACTTGTCCGGTCAAGTAGTCTGCGGTTAAGATGTATTCTAAAGCGCCTGCGATTTCTTCAACTTCACCAATGTGTCCGAGAGGGATTGTTGCAGCGAGTGCATTCAATTCATCTTGGTTTACGCCACGGAGCATGTCAGTCATAATCATACCAGGTGCAATTGAGTTTACTCTTACTTTTCTAGGAGCAAATTCTAATGCAAGTGCACGGCATAAACCGATTACACCAGTTTTAGCAGCACAGTAGTCCGCTTGATTGATTACACCAGTCAATCCACCTACAGATGCGGTACATACGATTGCAGTGTCACGGTCCACCATGTAAGGAAGTGCTAAGTGGCACATATGCATCATACTTACGAGGTTGGTGTTGATTACAGCTTCATACTGTTCAGGTTGCAAGTCTATGAAATTGGAGTTGTTTGTAATTCCTGCATTGTTGACTAATGCGTCAATTTCTTCTCCGAATGCTTCAACAGCTGCTTCGACTAATTTTTTGCAGTCTTCAAATTTACTTACGTCTGCTTGAACAGCAATAGCATCAACATCGTATGTTGATTTGATTTCTTCAATTAAATCTTCGGTTAACTGTTTGGATGAGTCGCTTCTGTAGTTGATTGCTACATTGTATCCAAGTTCGCCGAGTTTTAAAGCCATTGCCTTACCGATTCCTCTTGATCCACCTGTAATAATTGCATTTTTTGCCATTTTTTCACCTAAAATAATTTAGTAATATTAAATATATTGTTAATTATTTTTATATTTTATGAAAATCATTCATAATTTACAGATTAATAAGAAAAATCATATAATAAATTCAGTTATGGTAGAAATACGCTGAATATTATTCAAAGTATTAAAAAACAGTACAATAAAATAAACAAATAGAAGCATATAAGAAAAAAATTTCTCATATGCTAAAAGAATTAATCATCTTTTTGAATGCTTTTCCACATTTCCTTATCTTCATCATCTAGGAATTTAATGGAATTTGCTTTTTTGAAAAATTCATCTGCATTTTGATAATCACCAGCTTCAAAATACGCCTGTGCTTTTCCAAGAAATGCCTCAAATGAATTTTTATCTCTTTTCAAAATTGAATCGTATACTTCAATTGATTTTGAATATTTCTTATCCAACTTATATGCCTTCGCAATATCAAACCATGCATCCATATTTTCTTCATTCAACGCAAGAGATTTGATTAATTGACGAATTGCATCATCATATCTTTCCAAATTAATTAATGCTTGAGCTTTATAATAATAAGCTTGCCAATTTTCAAAGTTTACATCAATCGCTTTATCACAAAGTTCAATGACCCTAATATTTGTCTTATATGAATCAGTCAATTCACCATCAGAGTCCAAGTGATCAAGCTTTCTTTTTGCTTTTCTAACATAATCAGAATCCCTATTTAATGCCATTTTAGCATTTCTAGTTGATTCTTTTACAAATTCAGGCAAATCATCAGAATTGATTAATTCAGATTTTAATTCTGAAAAATTGTCTGCAATTTCTGAAATTTGGTAAAATGCTTCTTCACCAAACTCCTCCAAATCAAATTCATCAATTTGTTGTTTAAATTCGTTTGAATCCAATTCATTTAACAATTCAAATGATTCCTCTCTTAAAAAATCAATTTTATCAGAGATGGATTGAAGTAATGAAGATTCAAAGAAAATCTTATCTGTTCTTCTTTCATTGATCTTAATGTCTTCCCAATCTTTTGATTGTTTTTTCATATTATCACCAACAAATTATTGGTTGCTATTGATATTATTTTTTAATTATAAAAAGGTTTCTATTTGATTATGTTGATTAAAATTATTAAAATTAATCAAATATAATCAATTGAATTTTGATTAGAAAAATAAAATAAATTAATATTATTAAGATGATTTAAAATTGAATTCTTTTTCATTTTTACAATTGGGCTTTTTTCTTTCCTAAAACAGATATTGTTAATATTCACATCATATAGAAAAAAATAAGATAAATAAAAATTTAACTTCAATTTTAATATTAAAGCCCACATTGCTTTTTAAACTTCAAATTAAATATCCAAATGCAGATAAAGCCAAATAAAGAACCTATATTCATCCCAATTATTGCTCCCAGATAAACTCCAAAAACACCCATATTAAATGTTATTCCGAGCAGATATGCGAAAGCCATGCTCAATACTAATTCCCTTAAAATAGTCAATCCCAATGATTTGAATCCAGAGCCTACACCCTGATATGTATATGCTGCAGTCGCTCCAAATGAAATTAAAAAGTTGTAGAATGCCAATAGCTGCAATATTTCTGCAGACCGATTCACCAACTCCAGATTTCCAGCTTGGAAATTAAATATTTCACAGATGGGATATGCAAAAACAAAAAATATTGCGCAGATTGCTAAAGTAATTGCCAAACTCAATAATGTTGAATATTTTATTGTTTCATTGAAGTTTTCCCAGTTTCGAGCGCCATAGGCAACTCCTGAAACAGTTATTGTTGCAATCCCAATTGCCATGCAAGGAAGAAATGCAATTGATATGAATCTCCATGCAATGGTAAACGAAGCAACCTCACTTACACCCGCAGTAATCATAATCAGATAATTGAGAATGATTGCAACTAATGCAAAAATAATCTCTTCCGTACCTGCCGGGAGCGAAACAACAAGGATTTCCTTATATATTTCAAGTTTCCTTTTGTAATATTTGAAATCAAACTTAAAGAATGTGTCCTTTTTAATATAAATCCAGTACAACATCCATAAAAAGCCTGCCAGAGATGCAATGACCGTAGCAAGCCCCGCTCCAAAAATCCCCCAATTTAAGCCATAAATTAAAATAGGGTCCAAAATCATGTTTAAAACTGCAGTTAAAATCAGCGGATTAGTTGCCCTTGCGACATCACCTTCAGCCCTAAAAACACTTGCCGTAACATTCGGCGCTAGAAATACAATATTCAGCAAAAATATGATTTGGCCATAACTTAGGCAATATGACTTAACGCTGCCTGCACCTAAAAAGACAATTAAATCATCTAAAAAGAAAATACCTGCAATTAAAACTATAATTGAAACAATAACTGTTAAAATTATTGAGTGCATAACCGTATTGTTTGCATCATCAAATTGTCTTGCTCCAACGTATCTAGAAATCAATGAATTGGCACCTGCACCGACACCACTTCCAAGACCAATGATGACAAGATACAATGGTGAAATAAATCCAAGTGCAGCCAATGCATCAGCATTAATTCCAGAAACCCAAAAACTATCAATCAGATTATTTAGAAACATTAAAAGCATTGAAAAAATAGTGGGAAACGCCAATTTATTTATTGCCTTTCTTGGTGAGCCAATAATAGAGTTGATATTTTCATTGCCTTGCATTACATTATATTTTAAAAAGAAGCTTATTTAATTTTAACTAGAAAACCAAAACTAGTTCTTAATAAACTAAAAAAAAGAGAAAAATGGAATAAATGAATTCCATTAAACTTTTTCTAAAGCCTGATCGACATCAGCCAAAATATCTTCAATGTCTTCAATACCTACAGAGAATCGGATTAAGTCAGGAGTTACGCCTGTAGACAATTGCTGCTCTTCAGACAATTGGGAATGTGTGGTTGATGCCGGATGTGTTACCAATGACTTTGCATCACCGATATTTGCCAAAAATGAGATTAACTCCACATTTTCAATGAATTTCAAAGCACCGTCATAACCTGCCTTAAGACCAAATGAAACAATTCCTCCATAACCCTTTTCGGCATATTTTTTAGCAACTTCATGGTTAGGTGAAGATTCAAGACCTGAATAGGTTACCCAAGCCACTTTAGGATGTGCTTCCAAGTGTTTAGCAACAGCCATTGCATTAGAAGCATGCCTTTCAATTCTGAGGCCCAAGGTTTCAAGACCCTGCAACAGTAAAAATGATCCAAATGGAGAAGGTACAGCACCAGTGTCTCTTCCGACAACTGTTCGGATTCTTGTTGTGAATGCAGACCCCTTAAATGTTTCAGCAAATACCAATCCATTGTAGGTTTCATCAGGTTCGGACAATGTCGGGAACTTGCCGTTCATCCAGTCAAAGTCTCCCTTTTCAATGACGATTCCGCCAAGAGTTGTACCATGACCCCCGATATACTTGGTTGCAGATGAAGCGATAATGTCCGCCCCATGGTCAAATGGCCTTACTGATCCGATACCTACAGTATTGTCCGCAATCAGAGGTATTCCATGAGAGTGTGCAATTTCAGCTAATCTGTCAAAGTCTGGAATGTCAAGTTTAGGGTTTCCGATTGACTCCACATAAATCGCTTTTGTTTTATCATTGATTGCTTCTTCAAACAATTCCGGAGATTGTGAATCTACAAAAGTTACGGTACGTCCCAATTCTTCCAATGTATTTTCAAACAGCTCATATGTTCCGCCATATAGGTTATCGGCAGATACAATGTTGTCTCCCACTTTTGTCAGGTTGATTATTGCATAAAATATGGCTGCCATTCCTGAAGCTGTTGCATATGCTGCTGTTCCCCCTTCGATAGCAGCCATTCTTTTTTCAAAAGCTTCAGTTGTTGGGTTTGTAAGTCTAGTGTAGATGTTTCCTCCCTCTTTAAGTGCAAATCTGTTTGCAGCCTGCTCGGAAGATTCAAATACATAAGAGGTAGTTTGATAAATAGGTGTCACTCTTGAACCTGTCTCATCAACTTCCTCCTGACCGGCATGCACGCCAATTGTTGAGATATTTTTTTTGTTTTTAATTTCATACGCCATAATAATCATTTTAATATTTGTAGGTCAAACTATTAAATTATATCATTATGACAAACAATTAAGTTAAAAAAAAGCATTTTAATTTCAAGGAATGAATTGGGCATTAAAAAAAGAAAAAAGTATAGAAGAGATTTAAACTCCTCTATTTAACAGTTATTTTAATACTTTTGCTAGAAGCCTTATATGTTTTATCTCCAGCAAATTTAACAGTAGCTGAGTATTTACCTTTTTTAGTAAGTTTGATGGTAAATTTAGCTACACCTTTTGCATTGGTTTTTGCGGTGTATGTTTTACCATTAACTTTTAAAGTAACTTTTTTACCTGCTTTGAGGTAAGTTTTACCATTGTATGGGTTTTTAACTGTTTTTAATGTTACGCTTATTGTTTTTTTAGCTTTTGCTTTAAATGTTTTTGAACTTGCAGTTATTGAAGTTTTCTTTTTGGTCACAGTTAACTTGGATGACGCAAGAGGTGATGCTTTATACTTATCATCTCCTTGGAAAGATAATGCATAAGTATAGGTATTAGCAGCCGCAAGGTTTACTTGTAAACCTGCTCTTCCTTGTTCATCAGTTGTAACATTATAAATCGGACCATTTACTGCAATTTGAACTGTTTTGTTAACTAATGGATTGCCGTTAATATCAGTTAATTTTGCATAGAAGAATGCTCCTCTTTCACCAGCATAATAATCAGTAGCAACACGACTGAATTTAGCATCAACAGTAATTATTGTATCAACAGGTTTGCCAAAGATATCGCAATTAGAGATGATATCAGTAATGTTATCCAATAAACCAGTCAAATTCAAACCAGACAATAAAGAACTTAAATTCCAATTAGTTAAATTCAAATCAGACAATAAACTAGTCAAATTCAAAGTAGTCAA
>JAUNXN010000190.1 GCA_030539795.1 Methanobrevibacter sp. | reverse complement strand
CCTTTAGATCTTGCTTCATTAGCAATGTCGTATAGGTGATGGGTTTCAGCTTCTAATCTATCAAAATAATCCATGGTATCGCCACATATTACAAAATTAATTTAACATATAATCTATTGATTTTCATAATTTAATAATGTTTGTAATTTCAAAAATCATATATTTTAACTTGTTGTGCAAGAATTCTCCGGCTTCTTTAAGCCGGAGATGAATTGCACTTTATGTGCAATTCACGTATTTTTTTTGAGATTTTATTAAAATAGCATTACTTTTCAAATGCTCTCTGATAAATTCTTTATTATGCAGTTATCATATAATTTATAGTGTAGAAAGAAAACATCTTTGTTTTTTTTGGGATTTAAGGGGTTGTGTTTAATTATGAGTAAAAAAACTTTTATTTTTACCGAAAAGATTGAATTTGTCCCGGATGAGGAGTTGGAAAGGGAATTGGAGTTTAATTTGCGTGCTGCAGCTTATGTATACAACAAAGCATTAGAATATAGTATTTACCGCAAAAATCTAGTCAAAGAATTTGCAATAGGCGCAGAATCGGAAGTAAACCGCAAATACACACAAAAAATATTAAAAGAACTAAAAAAACAAAAAACTTTCTTGAAAAAAGCCGAATCCACCTGCCTTCAGGCATCCACAGACCGCCTAATACAATCCTACAACGGATACTATGAACACAGAAGCGGACATCCAAAATTTAAATCAATAAAAAAGAACCCAGTCAAATCCATAACACTACGAAACAACGAATACCCTACTAAAGAGGGAATGAAAGGCAGTTTAAGATGGGAAGGAAACAGATTCCGATTAAATAAACTCGGATACATCGAAGTCAAACACAAAAGAGACATAAATGGAAAAATTAAAGAAGCCACCATCCTAAAAGAAAACGGTCGTTGGTTCCTCTGCATAGTCTATGAATTAGACAAAATAAAACCCAGAGAGGAATTTCAAGAGCCCGAACTATATGTCGGCATAGACGTTGGGCTAAAAGATTTCCTAACATTCTCCAATGGAAAAGTGATAGCCAAACTTGACCTTAAAAGAATAAACGGAAGGATACAACACTACCAACAAAAACTAGCACGACAAAAAAGAGGAGGCTCTAACTGGAAAAAAACACTAAAAAAACTCCACAAATGGATAAACAAGAAAAACAACGTAGTCAATGACTATTATCATAAAATATCCTACAACATTGTAAAACACTGCAGATTCATAGCCATGGAAACACTCAATATCCGAGGAATGATTAAATCCCGTAACTTAAGCAGGAGCATTCATGAAATCGGATGGGGTAAACTCATTGAAATGATAAAATACAAAGCAGAGTGGTATGGCCGGGAATTTGTACAGATTAATCGATGGTTTCCTTCAAGTAAGAAATGCAATGTCTGTGGAGAAATCAACCATGACTTAGGTCGTGGAGAAAGAGAATGGGAATGCTCATGCTGCCACAGTGTCCTTAAACGGGATGTTAATGCTGCAAAAAATATTTTAGACGAAGGTCTACGCGCCGCTGGTTCAACGGTGCTATGCT
>JAUNXN010000014.1 GCA_030539795.1 Methanobrevibacter sp. | reverse complement strand
ACTAAAAGTATATTAATACCATTAAACTAAAATTATAATATTATCATATCACTGAATGATAATTGTTATTTTCACATTCTATGTTACTAGTATTTATGGGCATTTTAATACTAGGTCGCTGATAACATAGATTTATACCCAGACTGAACTGATTAAGAGGTTATATAATGCAAAGATCAAGAGGATTAAAAAGTAGATCCAGAAAAAAAATGACTAAAGTACAAAGACCAGGAAGAACTAATCCAATTACCAACAGAATGCAAAGATTTGAAGAAGGAGATTTAGTTCACATTACTATTAACCCAAGTATCCAAAAAGGTCAACCTGCTCCTAGATTCCACGGTAAAACTGGAAAAGTTACCGGACAAAAAGGTAAAGCATACATTGTATCCTTAAAAGATGGAAACAAAGCTAAAGAGTTAATCGTAAGACCTGACCACTTAAAATTACAAAAATGATTTCTATGATTGGAAAAGAGATTATTGAAACTAAACCAATATCTGGTGCGGAAGTTAAAGAAATTCTTGAAGATTTTTCCAATGATAATGAATTAACATATGAACAAAATCTTACATTGAATCATCTTGCAAGATTTAAAAGATACTCTCTTGAAGATTCACAGGAAATTGTTGAAAAACTCAAAAATGAATTCGGATTAAGAGACAAAGTTGCTGTTCATATTGTTGATTTGGTTCCAAAAGATTTGGCTGATTTAAGATTAATTTTTGCTAAAGAGCCAAAGAAAATCGATAAAGAAGAAATGGAAAAAATCTTAGAATTCCTAGAACAGTATGACGTTGAAGAATAGTTTTCCAACTATTCACTTTTTTTATTATTTTTAATTAATTTTTATCATAACAGTGCACTTTTTTTAGATATCTTTATTATACTTGAAAACTAAAACTATAAATATATTATATAAATAGCTAATTTAAGTTATATAAAAACAATAGTGAGTGATAAAGATGGTTGATAATAGAAGGAGAAATGATAAAAAACCAACAGTGAAAAAAGAACAATATGCTGTTGTGCTCGATTATCTAAGTCGAGGCTATGTTAAATCTGATATGTCTAAATTCGGAGGCAAACCTATTGCTCAAGCTATTGGTACAGAACAATTCACTTTACTCGAATTAGCTCCTAAAAACGGTGTTGATTTAGAAATACAAGACACTGTATATATCGGAAAAGGAAAAAGAGATAAAATCTACAGAGTACTTGGAAGATTAGATTATGAAAATTTAACCGCAACAAGCAGAATCGAATTAGATTATGCCATTCGTGACATTGTTCTAGATAACGAAGCGAAATATGTTGAATTTTTCAATACTACAGAATCCGTTAGTACCAGACTTCATTCACTCGAATTAATTCCAGGAATCGGTAAAAAATATATGTGGGACATCATTAATGCAAGAGAAGAAAGACCTTTTGAAAGTTTTAAAGATATTACAGAAAGACTCCCAACATTAACTGATCCTGCTGGTATGATTGTAAATAGAGTCAAACAAGAACTAGACACAACTACCGTTAGAAGAAGTAATAAAAGTAAATATTACATATTTACTCAACCCCCAAAAAGGCCTAGAAATTCAAGATAAGTGATAATTTGACTAGTGACAATTCCCAATCTTTATCTAAAATAACAAAGAATATTTTGAATCAGCATGGGATAAAGTTAAACAAAAATCTTGGTCAGAATTATTTGATTGATAAAAATAAAAGAGACCAGATAATTAACTTTGGAAATATTGATGAAAACGATGTTATTTTAGAAATAGGAACGGGAATAGGTACACTAACAATTGAACTTGCCAAAAAAGCTAAAAAAGTAATAGCCATCGAACAAGACAAAAAGATTTATGAGATATTAGCTGGTAGGCTTAAAGAAGAAAAACTGGATAATGTAGAGTTAATTAATGATGATGCATTAAATGTTGAATTTCCAAAATTCAATAAAATCATCTCAAACCTACCTTATCAAATTTCATCACCAATTACTTTTAAATTCCTTAATTATGATTTTGATTTAGCCATTTTAATGTATCAAAAAGAGTTTGCTGAACGTATGAATGGTGAAGTCGGAACTAAAAATTATTCAAGACTTTCTGCGATGCTATATTTTAAATGCGATGTTGAAAAACTAACTGATGTAAGTTCAGAAAGCTTTCTTCCAAAGCCTGAAATCGACTCGACTGTTGTTAGGCTGACACCAAAAGAAAATAAGATTTCAGATGAGGACTTTAAAGTCTATTCAAATTTTACAAAAGCGCTGTTCCAACATAGAAACAAAAAGATAAGAAATGCTTTAATTGATTCAAGACACATCATAACAGATCTTGACAAAAAAGAAATGAAAAAACGTTTGAATGAAATAGAATCTGAAAAAATAAATGAATATTTCAAAAAAAGAGTTACTGTAGTTTCGCCTGAAGAAATACTATTTTTATCAAGAGAAATCAATCCAATTTTAAATGACTAGATAATATGCCAGACTTTATAATCAATACTGACGATAACGTATACATTCCGGCTGAAGACAGCTATCTGCTAGCTGACAATCTGGAAATCAAACCCGGACAAAGCGTTTTGGAGATCGGAACAGGATCCGGAATCGTTGCAATGTACGCTTCAAGATTAACCGACAGGATTACAGTCACCGACATCAATTTTGATGCCTGCATGCTGGCTGAGAAAAATTTCAAGGCCAATAACATTGAAAATATTGAAATCCTATTCGGGAACCTGTTTGAAGTTGTCGAAAATAGAAAGTTTGATGTAATTCTATTTAATACTCCATATCTGCCTACCGAAGATGACGAAGTTTTAGAGGACACAATAAATTATGCATTCGATGGTGGATTAAACGGTAGGAAAGTCATAGACCTATTTTTAAATGAAGTGGGAAACCACTTAAATGATGGGGGAATTGTCCAGATGATACAGTCCTCGCTGTCAGGCAATGAAGAGACATTGGAAAAGTTTAATCAATTAGGTTTCATAGCTGAAATTGCAGCTTCAGAGCACTTCTTTTTCGAAGACATAACCTTAATTAATGCTTATAAAATATAATGATGTGATAAATATGGAAGAATGGAAAAAATCAGTTTTAATAGGTGCAATACTTTTAATTCTTGCAGTGATATTTGCAATACTTAGAAAAGAGTTCAATATCTGGATAATATTGATAATACTGCTTGCAGTAATTGATATCATATTCGGAATACTGCGAAAAATAAAAAAAGTATAGAGAATTAGAATTCTCCATCAAAAACAAGCTCTGCAGGGCCTTCCATGAAAGCTCCAAGAGCATCTTCTTTTTTATAAACATTGAATTTTAAGTCACCGCCAGGCAAATGAAGTAAGATATCTTCATCAAATAAGCCTAGTTTGTAACCGGAAATAGCTGTGGAAGTTGCACCGGTACCGCATGCAAGTGTTACACCTGCACCTCTTTCCCAAGTAATCATTTTGCCTTCATTTTTAGAGATGACCTCTACAAAGTGCACATTGATTTTTTCAGGGAATACTTCATGGGCTTCAATAGCGGGACCATATTTGTTAATGTCAACATCATCAACATTATCAACAAAGATAATGGCATGAGGATTTCCAACGCTAATTGCTGTTAAGTTAAAAGTAGTGTCCAATACTTCCAATTCGCCATCTAAAAATTCTTCCTTATCAGAAGTCATTGGAATTTCAGGAGTTTTGAATGTTGATAGGCCCATGTCCACTTTGAACAATACCGGTTCATCACCGTCCAGAGTAATTTCGATTGTTTTGATTCCTGCTCTTGTTTCAACAGTCATCTTTTCCTGTTTCAAAATGCCTTTTCTGTAAACAAAATCTCCAAAGCATCTGATACCATTTCCGCACATTTCAGCTTCGCTTCCATCGGGATTGAACATTCTGTATCCAATATCTGCAACATCGGACGGTTCGACGAACAATACTCCATCTCCACCTACTCCAAAGTTTCTGTGGCATAACATTCTGCAAGCTTCCGGTTTGTCAGCTTCAGGAATGACTTCGCCATCAAATTCATTGATTATTGGAAAGTCATTGCCTATTCCGTGCATTTTTGAAAATTTTAATCCTTTTAAATCTACCATATTATCAACTATTTTAAGTGTGGTGGAATGCTTTGTTTTGCATATAAATCTTCAAAGGTTTCTCTTTCACGCACTAAACTGCATTTTCCATCGGTCACTAATACTTCTGAAGCCAATGGTCTTGAGTTGTAGTTTGAAGACATTGTGAAACCATATGCACCTGCATTTAGAATACCTAATACGTCACCTTCTTCAACATCAGGCATTGGCCTGTCACGTGCGAACAAGTCTCCGGATTCGCATACGTTTCCTGCAATATCCACTTCCTGAGTGTTTTCTGCATCCATTTTATTTGCCACAACAATGTGGTGGTATGAATCATACATTGCAGGCCTTAAAAGAGTGTGGAAACCGGCATCTACACCAATGAATTTTCTGTAGCTTTGTTTTACGCTGTTGACAGTGACTAAAAGAACGCTTGCATCTCCAACAAGATATCTTCCAGGTTCCAAATACATTGTAGGGTTGCCCATGTCATATTCTTCTATTTTTTCTTTGAACAATCCAACGTTAACTTCTGCAAATTTATCCAAATCAACAATGTTTTCTTCAGGAGTGTATGGGATTCCAACACCACCACCAAAATCAACAAATTCAAAGTCGATTCCAGCTTCCTGGTGGACTTTTCCTGCAATATCCATTGTGGATTCAATAGCTAGTTTGAATGGTTCAGGGTCTAAAATTCCAGATCCAATGTGGGAGTGCATACCGATTGGATTGAAGCCTAACTCTTTTGCCATTTCATAAACTTCAACAGCTTCATTATCCATAATACCAAATTTACTCATTACACCACCGGTAATACAGTGGTCGTGGTGTCCTGCCCCAACCATTGGGTTTACTCTAAATGAAATTTTTAATCCTTCAGGGTCGATTACGCTTGCCAATCTTTTAAGTGCTGAAACGGAGTCAATGTTTAAGACAGCACCTTCATCGTGGACAAATTTCAATTCATCATTGGTAATGTTGTTTCCGGTGAATAATATCCTGTCTCCGGAAAATCCAAGCATTTTGGAGATGTGAACTTCTCCAGGTGAAACCGCATCAATACAACAGCCTTCGCTTTCCAAAATTTTCATGACAGCGAGGTTGGTATTGGCTTTACATGCGTAAAATACTTTAAAATCAGGATAATATTTTGAAAAAGCTGAATAGAACCTGTTATAGTTATCTCTTATTCTTGCTTCATCGATTACATATGTTGGAGTCCCGAATTCCGCCGCAATATCGCATGCGTCTGCTCCACCAATATCCAAATGGTTTTTATCATTTACTTTAATATTTAAATCCATAATTAAAACTCCTAAAAAAGTTACATTATGGGTTTACATTTGATTTTAAATCTATTTAAAAGTTGTGAAGGAAAAGTTTTTTCCGTTCATCTTATCTAATAGAAACTTGAAAATAATTAATATGAAAGGATATGGCCTTACCGTAAGAGGAGTTATAAAAAATAATGATAATGAAATTTTAATTGTAAAAAGACACCCCAAAAGCAAAACTGACCCTGAAATGTGGGAGCTTCCAGGCGGGAAAGTGGAAAAAGGAGAACACTTCATTGATGCTCTAATTCGAGAGATAAAGGAAGAGACTGACTTGGATTGTGAAGTGGGGGACTTTTGTGAAGCTGTTCAAAACGACTATATGCACAAAAGAACCGTGCAACTGATAATGTATTTAAAAGACATCAAAGGCAACGTTAAAATAAGCGAAGAGCACACTGAATGGAAGTGGGTGGGCCTTGATGAACTGAAAACACTGCAAATATCTTCATCATTAAAAAAAGTATTGGAAAAGAAAGAATGGAAGGTTTAATCAACCATCAAACTTTCATTTAATCTCAATTTGCCTTCATGGCATCTTGGACATGGTGAAGACTCGCCTAAAGTGTAAAGATTTCCTTCGCACTCCGGACAGGCAACTTTGTAATCAAAAAGCAGAACTGTCAAATCGTTTGTATGCTTTAGGAGAATATTCCTGATTGAATCTTCATCCAAATCACCATAATTCTGCATCACTACAAACTTATTGATTTGCCTTTTGCAGTCCTTACAGTAATAGCCGTAATAGACTCCCCAAAATTCATATTCATCATCGTTCAGGTAATCATGCAAAATCATGTCCTCAATATTGAAATTGCCCTTTTTATCAAGTGAAAAGGCCTTATCTGATCTAAGCTCCAAGCTTCTTGAACATGTCAGGCATTTCTGGAACTTATTATCGAACTTAATGATTTTTGGACCATTATCGTAACTTTCGATTAAATGGATAATATCCTCATGATTCATGTTAGAAGGATTTTCGGAAATCAGAAACTCCTTTACAATCTCATTACAATCATAGCAGAAGTATTCATGATAATAACCGCTGACTAATGATTTTGCCATCTCTTCACTTGTAGAAAACAATAACATTGAAACATTGATTTCATAATTTTCATCAATCCAGAAAATTTCTAAATCATGAACATGTTCATATCCACAAATATCGCATTTATATTTAACATATTGGCCCATACTAAAACCTACAAAATTTCATCTAACGCTTTGACAAATTGATCAATTTCTTCTTTTGTAATTATCAATGGTGGGACGAATCTTAAAACCTTGCTTGCAGTGCAGTTGATTAAAAATCCTGCTTCTCTGAGTTTGTCCACATATTCCGCACCAGGTTTAGTTAGTTCTATACCGACCATCAATCCTTTGCCTCTTACATCAGCAATGATTTCCTTATCTAATTTTTTAAGTTCACTGATGAAGTATTCACCTACTTCATTGACATTGTCCAAAATGTTTTCCTCTTCAAATGCATCCAAAACAGCATTTGCGGCTGCGCAAACTAAAGGTCCTCCACCGAAAGTGGTTCCATGGTCTCCAGGCACGAATGCACCGGCCACTTTTTCAGTTGCAAGAATTCCGCCCATTGGAACTCCTCCGCCTATTCCCTTAGCCATTGTCATGATGTCAGGTTTGACGTCAAAGAGCTCATGAGCAAATAATGTTCCGCATCTTCCAAAACCTGTCTGCACTTCATCTACAATGAACACAATGTCCTTTTCATGACAGATTTCTTCAATTTGCTTTAAGTAATCTTTATCTGGAACATTCACTCCACCTTCACCTTGGATAGGTTCGACAAGAATGGCTGCAGTATTGTCTGTAATAGCCTCTTTAATTGCATCAATGTCATTGTATGGCACATTGATGAATCCTTTTGGCATTACTTGTTTAAATGGTTCATGATATTCCTCATGACCTGTTGCTGCAAGTGTCACTAATGTTCTTCCGTGGAATGAATCGACAGTTGAGATAATTTCGCTTTTTCCAGTGTATTTGACAGCCAATTTAATGGCTCCTTCATTTGCTTCAGCACCGCTGTTTGCATAAAAGATTCTGTCGAAGCTGGTTTTGTCAATCAATTTTTTAGCATAAATCAATGCTGGTTCGTTATAATAAATGCTTGAAATGTGAATGAGCTTTTCAGCTTGTTCCTTTTTTGCTTTTAAAATTTTTGGGTGATTGTGACATAAAGATTTGACTGCAATAAATTAAAAATTGTCAAAATATTCGTTTCCGTCAATGTCTGTGACCTTAACACCTTCCCCGTGATCTAAAACGACCGGTTGTCTTGTGAAAGTGTTAATGAAATAATCATCTTCAATTTTAATCAAATCTTGAGTATTCATGTTATCCTCCATAAACTATTTAATCAATAATATTTATATTAATAGTATTATTTAAAAATTAGGTGATAAAATGAAAGTCGCTATAATTGAAACTGACAAAGGAAATATCGAATTAGAATTATTCCCGAATGAAGCTCCAGGCACTGTAGCTAACTTTGAAAAATTAGCCAATGAAGGATTTTACGATGGATTAACCTTCCACAGAGTAATTCCAAACTTTGTAATTCAAGGCGGATGTCCTATCGGAAACGGTACAGGCGGACCAGGTTACACCATCAAATGTGAAACTGAAGGAAACCCTCACAAACACGGTACTGGTGCATTATCCATGGCACACGCAGGAAAAGACACCGGTGGAAGCCAATTCTTTATTACCCACAGCCCACAACCACACTTAGACGGTGTTCACACCGTATTCGGTCAAGTTATCAAAGGTCAAGATGTTGTTAATGCAATCCAACAAGGCGACAAGATGAATAAAGTGACCATTGAAGAAAGATAATTTTATCTTTCACTTATTTTTTATTTTAAACTATAAAATTGCTTTTATTTTGTAAAATTGAAGTTAAATCAAAGTTAAACTATAAATAACCTCCGATACATACTATATTTAGGTTTTAATAGATATTAGGAGGTTAAAAAGTGAAATTATTTTCAGCACAAAAATTAGAAATGCAAATTCCCAATGAAAATGAATATGATGAAGGGCATTTTATGCAAAAAAATAATAATCAATTAGATTTGTTCCTTAAAAATCATTTTGAATTTCCTTCAGATAATTTAAATGAAATTCGGAAATTCATTGCACAGGATTATGAACTAGAAAAAATGATTTATGATTTGCCACAGATTGTTTCTAATGAATTAAACTATAAGAAAATATCATTTGATTTTATGAAAGAAACTGATCCAAATGAAAAAATTCTTGAAATAGTAATTTACTCAGAGTTAGAATCAGAAATATTGCTTCAAAAGGAAGATTTAATTTGTGATATGCTTATTGACAAATATCCTAAAACTTTCCTTGAATACATAATTTTGGTGGACCCATATGAATGATAACTTCGACTGGTATGGATATTATGAACTTGCAAATTCATACCTCAATGAAAAGGATATTGCAAAATTAAGAACAGGAATGGGAAGATTTTATTATTCTTCATTTTTAGAATCTAGAGATTTCATTTTAGAAAATAACATGTTTTTAAATCAGATTAATGAAAAAATAATGAAATCAACATCAGGAAGGGTGCATCAGGAAACAAGACTAACATTTAAAAATAATGAAAAATTGAATAAAAAAAATATTGGCACTAAAATATCCCAAAATCTTAATGTTTTAAGGAAATACAGAAATATGGTCGACTATAATTCTAAAAATCCTAAAAACATAACTCATATCTACAAAAGATGCCAAATGAAATCAAAAGAAATATTTGATTTGCTTAATAGATTAAACTAATCATTAGATTTAATCCCAACAAATGAAGCAAACACAGACGCTATACATAACACCACACAGATAATGCAGGTTATTTGACAGCTGCTTATTAAAAGAGGATAATACTCTTCAACTATTGGCACATTGCCCATCACAAATGCAAACACCAATGTCAATATTCCCAAACTCATTGCCTGACCGACCGTACGCATTGTCGCTACGGCAGCTGATGCCACTGATGTGTCTTTTGGCGGAACGGAACTCATAATGACATTTGTATTCGGCGGTGAAAACAAGCCAAATCCAATACCATAAATTATCATTGCCACTATTAAAAATTCAAGTGATGTCGCTTCGTTTAAAAAGGAGAATAAAACCAGTGAAACTGTTCCAAGCCCCATTCCAATGGCTGCAAGGATTTGTGGAACATACTTGTCTGACAATCTTCCTGCAATCGGAGCAAGCACAACCTGACACAATGGTGCTGCCAGCAAAATTATGCCCGCAGTTTGTGAATCGTATCCCTTAATGTACTGCAAGTGATAATTTAGGATTGTAGTGACTGCAAAAGTGGCCAAATATGCGCATAATGATGCGAAATTAGCCGATAGGAATTTGCGATTTTTGAAGAACCTTACATCGAATACAGGGTGATCCTCCCTTAATTCTATAAAGCCGAATATGATTAGGAATACAATACCTAAAACTGTTAAAATTACACCCAATGGCTCATTAAGTATGGTAAATCCATATATGAACAATACCATTCCGATTCCATAGATGAATGATCCTTTCACATCAAGGGGAACGCCTTCAAAGGTAATCCATTCATCATCGACTTTAGTCAAAAGCAATGCCAGGATGACGAGTAAAAATGGAACTCCAAATAGGACAACTGATCTCCATCCCAAATGGTAATTTAAGATTCCCCCAAGAACCGGCGATAATGACAGTGCAATGTAAACTCCAGTAATGGTTATTCCCAACGCCTTACCTCTCTCTTCAGGTTTAAATGCTGATACCACCATAGCCATAGAAGTAACATTGAAAAATGACAGGGCAATACCCAATACCAGACGGCAAAGCAGAAATTGCTCAGATGATGTGACCAGCACATTAGCAATAGAAATTAAAATAAACAATATGACGCTTATGATTGTGACCTTTTTAAGACCATACTTTCCTGAAATCTGTCCTGCCGGAACAGACAATACCGCCACAACCAATAAAAAGATGATTATAGCCCAGTTTTGAACAATATTGCTCATATGAAACTCAGCAGCAATAGTTGGAATGACAACCATGACTGAATTAACCGCAAAAACTGCGAAAAACGACAATACTGCACAAATAAATAGGATTAAATTTTTCTTTTCCATCAAAAGTAATATATTAATTTAATAGAATATAAAATCTTATATTAAATGGGGCTAAAAGAATAACTTCCCAAGACTAATATGACCTACTCACGCTAATGATAATGTTTATCCGATATTTAATTATCCCACTTGCGGATATACCATTTATCATCGACTTTTTCCATTGTCTGCTGTGAATGTAGTGTCCAAGTTCCCTTAATCCCATATACTTTAGCATCAAGAGTCACATCCGCATTGAATATTGCTTTAGTTCCTTCAATTATTCTAATTTGGGGACTGTCAATTGTTGATTTGTAATAATTCAATGTCCCATCCATGATTTCATCAATGTATTCATATTTTGTTTGTGTTTTTCCGGACATATGAGTTAATGTATAATCATCATCTAAAATTTCATCAAGTGCATCAAAATCCTTTTCTATCATCGCCTTTTGAAAATCCTTGAATCTCTCAAGCACTTCCTCTTCGCTTTCTGATAATTCCTTTTTGTTAATAACTACCACTTCTGCCATAATATCGCCGAATCCAAATTTCATTAACGTTTCAGTTTATCCATTAAACCGGATTTTCTGGCATAATGGAACATGTACAATTGAACGTACCCTGCCATATCACCGAATTCTTCCATTCCAAATTCACGCACTTTAGCCACGCTTATATCCTTTCCATCGAAATATAAATGGGACACTATCCGTTTTATCCACACGTCTGATGGGAAAGCTTCCCTGAAGTTGAATCCATAAAGCAATATGCAGTCAGCCACTTTCGGACCCACTCCCGGAACTTTAAGGATAGCTTCAAATGCCTCATCATAAGTCATTTTTGGAATTTCAGAAAGGTCCATTTCAAGTGAAAATAGCTCAGATGCACTTCTCATGTATGGTGCTCTATATCCTACGCCACAACTTTTGAGATTATTGTTACAGTCACAAATATCTTGAATATCCGATGAATTAAATTCATCTTCCTCATCCAAGTATACCTTTGCCAAGTCATTGCTTTTAGGAAATGTATAGTAATCACCGTGCCGATTTCCCCAATTTTGTTTGATATCCGAAACTGATTTTGTCCATCTTTTAATGGAATTGTTTGCAGAACAGATTGATGAGATAACGCATTCGAATGGATCTGGCGCTAAAAACAATCTCAAGCCATTGCAAAACCTGGACATCTCAGACAACTCGGCATGATCATTTAAATATCTATAGAAATTATCCAAATCAAAATCCAAATCATAAATGTATGTTAACTTAGAAATAGCTTCATCTGATGAAATGTCGCCCTTAAAATCAAAATCTAAAAATTCGTCGGACTGCCTTATAGTGAAAATAACCGGCTTATCATTAACATTGACAACTTCACTGTAGGAATCTCCGCATTTTCTCCAGGGCGGTTGTGAGGTCTGACCTGACAATTGAGTCAATTCTAAATCAATTGGGGATTTGATAATCATAAACGAACAGCTACATTATTTTCTTTTAAATATTCTTTCACAGTGCCGATTGAATATTGGTTGAAATGGAATATGCTGGCCGCAAGAGCTGCTGAAACATCTGTCTTTTCAAATACTTCCAAAATATGTTTCGGCTCACCAACACCGCCACTGGCAATGACTGGAATATCAACGGCATCATTGATTGTTTTATTCAACTCAATATCATATCCATTTTGGGTTCCGTCTCCATCCATACTGGTTAAAAGAATTTCTCCAGCGCCGAGATCCTGGCATTTTTGTGCCCATGCAATCGCATCGATGCCTGTAAATTCACGTCCACCATAAATGCTTGTATCAAACCAGCAATATCCATTGTCGGTTTCAATAACTATCTTATCCGGCGCATCATCGGGATGTTCGACATATCTTCTTTTTGCATCAATACCGATTACGACCGCCTGTGAACCTACAACTTTTGAAGCCTCGGTTAAAAGTTCAGGATTTTTAATTGCCGCAGTGTTAGTTGAGCATTTATCCGCTCCGGCCTTAAGCATTTTAATATAATCATCAACTTTCCTTATTCCTCCACCCACACATATTGGCATGAATACGTTTTCTGTTAATCTGTCAATAACATCTGCCATTGTAGCTCTTCTTTCGTGTGATGCTGTGATATCTAAAACTACAACTTCATCTGCTCCCTCTTCGTAGTAGCGTGTTGCAAGGTCAACAGGATTTCCGGCATATTTAATCTGTTTAAATTCAACGCCTTTTACGACCCTACCTTCCGGCACCTGTAAATCGCAGTCTAGACAAGGAATAATTCTTTTAGTTAACATAATATCATAAATAAAAAAAGAGTATTGTTTTAAGAAAAACAATATTATTAAGCTGAATATCTTAAAACGAAACATAAAATAGCTAAAATTACAGTAGCTACAATAACATGCTCAGGTGAGAGTTTTGGACCTAAACTTTCTTCATCAAAGTATCTTACTAAACCTGCACCTGTTTGAGGCATAGAAATCTTATTATCTTTTTTTGCCATAGTTAGTCTCCATAAAAATTAATTAATAAAAATAACATTTATAATTATTTTATTCATCATATATATAGTTTAAATTTTCTCCTTTTTAATCACTTTAATATCGCTGATTCTGGTATCAGGGTACTGTCCGTTCTCATCCTTTTCAACGGCCTTTACCATATCCCATACGGTAAGCAATGCAACGCTCACACCTGTGATGGCTTCCATTTCAACTCCAGTCTTGCCCAAAGTATTAACGGCACATGTAGCGATGATTTCATCTTCCTTAACTTCAAAATCAAGCTCGATACCTGTTAAAGCCAAAGGATGGCAAAGCGGAATTATTGAAGATGTATTTTTAACGGCCTGAATTCCTGCAATTTGGGCAGTTGTCAACACGTTTCCCTTTTTAATTTCTTCATTTTGAATCAGATTAATGGTATTCTTGTCTAAAAATATGCTGCCGCTTGCTATTGCTCTTCTTTTTTGATCAGGTTTCCCCCCGACTTCAACCATGTGTACGCCACTATCAGTTAAATGTGTAAATTCATCTGCCATAATATCTACTTCTCACTCACTTCAATTACATCCAATTGCTCACAAATTGCATTAACGCCCAATATTTCGCCAACATTAGGATGGCTTCTTCCATCATCACCGGAAATCAATTCCTTGATGTACAATCCGCCTTCTGTCTTAATGCGCATGCTGAATGTTTTTTCATCGATTACCTCGTAAGACAAGTCAAGCACGTGCTTGACACGCACTTTATCGGCGCGCCTCCTTAAAACTCTTAAAGGAGTTTGCTGATGGATTTCATCCAATTTTGTCAATTCTTCCAATTTATCTTCATCAAACGCTTCATCGCATTTTACTAAAGCGCTGTAAACTTTATATGTATCCGGAGAGGATTGCTTTATCTCCGCTTTTCTTCTTCTTTCACAGACATGCAGATTATGATATGAAGTTTTGCCTTCATTGATTCTGTTTATTTCCTCTTCCAATTTTTGCAAATCGAGTTTTCTGATTTTCGGCTCTTTTATCTCCAAAACGAAAGGCCTTCCTGAACCTAACATCAGCACGTCAATGTCTTCACGTCCTGCGCCATGAAATTTGGCTTCCCTGCCTTTGGTCAGTTTCAAAAAATGCTCGGATATTAATTCTTCAACTGACTCAGGGTATTGTTTTCCTGTGAAATTGCATTCTTCACAGCCTCTTCCCTTACAGTTGGTGCAGGGCCATTTTGTTTGAGGAATTCCACGTTTTAATTTATTGTATTTTCCTTCAACATATAACGGATTTATTTGAATCTTGACTTTAGGCTCATCGATTAAGTCAATGCTGAAAACAATGTCCTGGCTTTCGAATTCAGCTTCCTTATCATAAATCTCCCAAATCTTAAGACCAATTAATCTGTTGACTTCCTTTTTAATTGTTTCCACATTCAAGCCGAATTTTTCAGAAAATTCCTCATCTCTCTTTTGGATGTCCTTGCTGATTTTTGATCCGACGAGAAACGTATCGAACTCAATGCCCAGCTGGTCGATTTTATCATCTATTTTCTTATATAACTCATCATCCAGTTTATCAAAAAGGTTATCGCATATGACGCAGTCGACATCATCCAAATCCACATCTAACTCGCTGCATACCTTATTTGCTCTGTCGATGTTGTCAGTCCCCTCAATTGTTTTAGACAATTTACGTCCAAGACAATTTTTACAGATTTTGCCCTCTGTCTCGTCCAGTATTTGCTTCGCCAATATCATATTATCTATTCATAAATTGTCCCATCATACGATTCATTGCACCGCCGCCTAAACGGCTGCCACGTTTTCCAATGCCTTTCATGGTCTTTCTAGTATTGTTGTAATATCTTAAAAGTTCCTTAACTTCACTTTCATCAACACCGGAACCTCTAGCAATTCTTTGGACACGGGATTGTTTAATAATCTTAGGGTTCAGCATTTCCTCTTCAGTCATGGAAGACATCATGATTTTATAAGATTCAATTTTATCTTCTGTCATTTTAGAAGCTTCTTTTGAGATTTTGTTTCCCATACCAGGAATCATGTTCAGGACCTGCTGCATAGGACCCATATTGTTCATCATCTCAAACTGGTTTTTCATGTCCATCAATGTGAACTTACCTGACATCATGTTTTTCATGGTCTGTTCGGCAATATCTTCATCAATGGTTTCTTCTGCCTTTTCTATAAGGGACTTGATATCTCCCATACCAAGCAATCTTGAAATGAATCTTTCAGGGTCAAATACTTCAAAGTCGTCGATTCTCTCACCGGTACCGATGAATTTAATTGGAGCGCCGGTTTCAGCCACTGCTGACATTGCACCCCCACCTTTTGCTGAACCATCCAATTTTGTAATGATGATTGATCCTATATCGGTAGCCTGTGAAAATGCCCTTGCCTGTTCACCGGCCTGTTGACCGATTGTTCCATCAATTACAAGAATCGCTTCATTCGGATTGATGATATCGTCCAATTGGTCCATTTCAGCAATCAAATCCTCTTCCTGCTTGTGTCTACCGGCAGTATCAAAAATGATAACTTTCCTGTTCTTAAATTCCTGCAGACCTTTTTTAGCCAAGTCAAGAGCATCCTTATTTTCAGGATCCCCATACAAAGGAACGTCCATCTCTTCAGTCAATTGTCTTAATTGTTCATAAGCTGCCGGCCTCCAGGTATCTGTACAGACAACGGCAGGATTGAAACCCTTTTTCTGTAAGTATCTGCATAATTTACCGATTGTGGTTGTTTTACCACTACCCTGCAAACCCAAGAACAATATTTTGTAAGGCCTATCATTAATATCCAAGCCAACAGCTTCCTTACCCAATAGATTTACCATTTCTTCATAGATGATTGTTATGACATGCTCTCTTGGAGTAATACCCTTTGGAGGTTCTTCTTCAAGAGCTCTTGATTCAATTTTTTTGGATAAATCTAAAACTAATTTAATATTAACGTCAGATTGAATTAAAGCACGTTGTATATCTTTTACAACTTCTTTAATGGTTTTTTTATCAATTACAGACATTCCTACTAATTTTTTCATCGTATTAGTAAGATTTTCTCCTAAATTTCCGAGCATATAAATCACTTTAACAACAGTTAATATAAGAAAATTTAATTATTATATTAAAATATATTTATATTTAATGAGTTTTTATAATTTTGGTGTGATACTATGTTAGAGGAAGTAAAGAAAACTTTAGAAGCATCTCCAATTGTTAAAAAAGGCGAATACAATTACTTTGTAAGTCCTATAAGTGATGGTGTTCCAACAATTGACCCTAAAATGTTACGTGAACTATCCTTAGCTGTTTATAAATATGCAGACTTAGATGTTGATAAGATAGTGGCTGTTGAAGCAATGGGAATACATTTAGCTACCGCACTATCCCTTGCAACCGACATTCCATTTGTTGTAATCCGTAAAAGGGAATATGGCCTTGAAGGCGAACAGCAAGTTTATCAAAAAACCGGATATGGTTCATCAAACCTATTCATAAACGATTTACACCCAGGCGAAAAAATACTTATCATTGACGATGTGGTCAGTACCGGCGGAACATACATAGCCCTATTGAATACTCTAAAGGATATGGGTGTGATAATCAAATCTGCAGTTGCTGTTATCGAAAAAGGTGACGGGAAAAAAGCTGTTGAAGAGGAAACCGGCATTGATTTAATCTCCATTGTAACATTGGATGTCATTGACGGCAAAGTAGTTATTCAAAGAACAATCGAAGATTAAAATGTCAATGTACAATATGGATTTGGACAAGGTAATCCGTAAGATCAACTCAAAGGATGCAAGAACAGTCGGCCTTCAATTTCCTGAAGGATTGAAGATGCAGGCCGTTGAAATTGCTCGCAAAATCGAAAGCGAAACTGAAGCCACCGTTGTCATTTCCGGAGACCCATGCTTTGGAGCGTGCGATGTAAGTGACTACAAGATGAAAGGGTCTGTAGACCTTATTGTCCATTACGGACACACCCCACTTCCCTTAAAATATGAAGTTCCTACAATTTTTATTGAAGCATTTTCAAAAATAGACATTAAAAAAGACCTTGAAAAATCACTTGAATACATAAAAAACTATTCAAGAATAGGGCTTGTAACAACAACCCAGCATCTGCATCTTTTAAATGAAACTAAGGATTTTCTAGAGGATAACGGCAAGGAAGTCATTCTTGGCTCATCACCTTCAACCCGAAAGGGCCAAGTGTTGGGATGCAATTTTTCATCCATAAAGAACCTTGATGTAGATGTGATTTTGTTTATTGGCAGCGGAAATTTCCACCCATTAGGAATAAAGCTATTTTCTAATACTCCCGTTTTGGCGATAGACCCTTACAACAGCGAAATCAGAAGCATGGATGAATATGCAGACAGAATTCTAAGAATAAGATTTGCAAGGATTACAAAAGCAAGATCTGCAAAAAAATGGGGAATATTAGTCTCTACAAAAGAAGGCCAATACAGAATGGCGCTGGCCAAGGAGATTAAAAAAATACTGGAAGATTCCAAAATGGAAGCATATATCATTCTAGTGGATAATGTCTCGCCGGAAGTTTTGCTGCCCTATATGGAATTGGATGCCTTTGTCGTGAGCGCTTGTCCGAGAATAGCTATTGATGATTCGCAAATGTATAAAAAACCATTACTAACTCCACAGGAATTGGAAATTGTATTAAATAAAAGGGAATGGGAAAATTACCAATTAGATGAAATTCTATTCCATGAACGTTACAAATGAACAATCCCAACTGAAAGAATTGGGGATTCTTACCCCTTTAAGATAGTTTTAAATATTAATATGGATAAAATTATTATATTAAAGAAATTTTTATAAAATCTTTATTTTGGTGTTTTTAATATGAGTAACGAAGAAAAAAACATTGTAATGCCTGGAGACAAAGTAGGAATTATTGAGCAATATCTTCCAGGAGAAGGTACATATGATGATAATGGAGATATTAAATCATCAGTACTTGGAAATGTTATAGTTAATCAAAAAATGAAGGTTATTTCTGTTGTGTCAGATGCAAAACCCGCTCTTTTACAAGTTGGAGATATAGTTTACGGTCAGATAACCGATATCAAGCCACAAAGAGCAAATGTAAAAATTGAGTGTATTAAAGATAACGCAAGACCATTAGCATTGCCTTATATGGGTGCTATACACATCTCACAAGCTAAAAAGGATTATTTAGAAAAATTATCTGATGCGTTTAGAATAGGCGACATTATCCAAGCCAAAGTCGTTAAAATCACTGGAGATAATGTCGATTTAGGTACTGTAGATGATGATTGCGGAGTCTTAAAGGCTATGTGTACCCGCTGCAGAGATTTCATGCATACTACACAAAAGGATAATGAACTTCAATGTAATACATGTAACAAAAAAGAAAAACGTAAAGTATCTAAAAACTACGTTAATGAACAATAGGTAGATAAAATGGAAAACTTTGAAATAGTAGATGAAAAAACTTTAGAATTAACTTTTATTGTAAAAGATGAAAGCCATGGAGTTTGCAATGCATTAAGACACATTTTAATGCAAAACCCTGATGTTGAATATGCTGTTTACAATATTGATCACCCTCTTACCGGAAAACCTGAAATGACCATTAAAACCAAAAGAGGAAAAAGACCAAGAAAAGCATTGCAAAAAGCAGCTGAAGAACTCCAAAAAGAAAGTGCTGAATTTAAAAAACTTATTGACGAAGCTTTATAGCTTCCCTTATTATTTTTTATGTGGTTTGATGACCAAATATAAGATCCCTTCACTGACAACCGATATTTTTATTTTTGATGATGACTTTAATTTTATTTTAATTAAAAGAAAAAATAATCCATACAAGGATTATTGGGCATTGCCTGGAGGATTTGTTGAATACGGAGAGAGCGTGGAAAATGCCGCTGTCCGAGAAGCAAAAGAAGAAACAAACATTGACGTTGAACTTAAGGATTTGGTCAATGTTTATTCAAATCCAGACAGAGATCCAAGAGGGCATACCATAAGCATAGCTTTTACTGCAAAAGGAGACTTCGCCAGCAGAAGAGCCGATGATGATGCAAGTGATATTGACATCTTTTCACCGGAACAGTTATGTGAAATTGACCTTGCCTTCGACCATGACAAAATTGTCAAAGACTGTTTAAAAAAAGCCAAAAATGGTAAATAATGCTATATATTTAAATAATTTAAAAAAAAGATTTACATATTATATAGATTAATAAATTTAATAGAGGGAGAGTTAAATGGAATTTTGTCCAGATTGCGGCGCGATGTTGTTTCCAAAAAATGGAGTCTTAAAATGCAATAGTTGCGGCTATTCAAACGAAACTATTGATGAAGAGGAATACAACTTAAAAAAAGAAATTAAAGCTGCAGAAACAGTTACTAACTTAGGTGAGGACGTAGATATGCGTTCAACCATTAAAGAAACCTGTCCAGAATGCGGACATGATGAAGCTTATTATGAATTAAAACAAACTCGTAGTGCTGATGAAGCACCTACACGTATTTTTACATGCGCAAAATGTAAACATGTCTGGAGAGCATATCACTGAGGGTTTTTTATGAAAGATTCTAAAGAAAAGGAGCACAGAATCTCAAATCTAAAAGACATGATAAATAGTGTTAAAGATGATTCTGATATCTCCGACTTTGAAGAAGATTCAGAGTTAATTGATTATCTTAATGAAGATACTGCTAATTTAGGAGATTTAGAAATCGATGATGAATTCATTTATCGTCCTGGTGATGAAAAAGGTTCAACCATTAATTTAGAAGAAAACCCAATTGATGAAGACTTTATAATTAACGCTCCGAAAGAAGAAGACATTGAAGAATCAAATGAGTCCTCTGAAAAGGACGATGCCGAAGAGCTCCTTGGAGACGTGAGCGATAACTTCGATATGGTTGTGAATGCAAAAATCGGTAAAACACCTATCTTAGCAATTGCAAGTTCAATTTTAGGAGTATTATTAATTTTAATTTCTATTTTTGTTTTCCAATCCCGTAGTGATAGAGTAATAGATAATGTGGTTTCTGGTGAAACAAACTTTTATGCTATTGTAATCTTAGCAATAGGAATATTGTTATTAATTTATGGAGTATTCAAGATATTTAACATTAAAAACCCTGTTGAAGGAATAACAAATAGCATTAATTCTATTGATTTGGGTAATGAAAAAGACAAAGTTGCTAAGGAAAAGCCAACCGAAAAAATTATTCCTAAAAGCAACATCCCCCTAGACAAGGAATCCTATAAAATAGGGGAATTTGATCTTGGGGATTTAAAAAAGAAACTTAAAAAACAAACTCCTTCTAAAAAACGAACACCACTCACCGAAGATATCGACAATATTCCACCAGCAAGAGAAAAAGAAGACTATAAAAAAGGTTTGACTGCTGAGGAAATCGAACATTTAGAATATGAACAAGCTAAAATTGATAACGAAAGTATTGACGATATTTTTGCAGAAGTAGAAGATATTGATGAAATGCCTATTATTTCTATTGACTCTGATGAGAAAAAAGAATAGAAATAATTTTCTTTTATTTTTTGGGCCTGTAGTCTAGTCAGGAATGACGCAGGACTTCGGATCCTGAGATCGGGGGTTCAAATCCCTCCAGGTCCGCTATTTTTTAAGCCTAACCACGGCCTCTTTGAAAAAGTCAGGAATCAGAGACCTGTACATTGGGCTTTTAAATAACATGTTAATGTCGCTGTCGATAATGTAGGTGTAGCATGAATCGTCCTCTGCCCTCATACCACGGCCATAAGCCTGCATCAATGTCATCACTGTCTTGTAGGCATACCATTTTTTATCCCTTTTCATTCTCATGTTAACCTGCTTGTCTCCAAGATAAGGGAATGGAATCTTATAGATAATCTGGAATCTGCACTTATCATATGGCAAATCAACACCTTCACTCATTGAAGGAGACACCAATACCAATGGGTTTTCATCTTTTTCAAAATAATCCAATATCTGCTCCCTATTTCTTGGAGTATGGGAAATCAATCTTGAATTGTATAGGTTATTGGTGATGTACTGCTGGCATTTATAGCTATGGGTGTGAATTAAACCTTTATCCCCTTCGTGCTTCTTTAAAATTTCCTGCAATATTGGAATTGTTTTTGGAGCGGTATTTTTAATCCTGTTAGCGGACATTTTTCCAGCCAAATTAAGAATGATTGGTCTTTTTTCTTTTGTAAAAGGACTGTCAACTTTAATATGATAAACTTCATTAGGATTTAAGCCCAGCCATTTTGAAAACATTTTATGGGAAAGAATTGTCGCACTCATGAATATTACAACATCCCCATATTTCAAAAGATTATTTTTAGCATAATTATGAACCCTAAGCGGTTTGAATGAAACGCTTTCCTCTTCACTGTCAATAACCCAATTATTTGGCTCACTATCAAGATTATCCTTAAGGGTTTTTAGCCTTGAGATAGTGGATCTGATTCTTTCCGCCTTATTTTTACTAACATCCTTTAAATCGATGTCTTCATAAGCGTCTCTAATCGCATCAATTTCCATCTTCCAGTCTTCAAGCTCGCCATCCTTTAATGTTTGAGGTGAAATCCTTTTGTTAATGTCCTTTTCAAGAATTCTATTGAACAAATTCACTTCCATTGTTGACATCAGCTTATTTTCAATATTATGGGCCTCATCCAAAATCAATAGGGAACGGGTTCCGAAATGCTTTACATAATTAAGCTCCACAATTGCGTAATCATAATTCATTAGGGTGATGGGAGAATTGATTGCATTGGCCTTTTGGTTCCAATAGTGACAATGACTGTCTGACTGATAAAACACTATTCCTCCAAAGGAATCTTCAAATGCGAGCTCCGCATCCAATGTTGGATTTTTTGCAACCCCATAAGGACAGAAGAATTTGCTTGATGTAGGTGTTGTTTTGCATGCCCCCATGTCACAGGTGAATTCTAATTGCTCATGCAAACAGGCAAAATTGCCTCTTCCCTTAACCAATGGAAATTCAAATTCATTGGAGTACTGAGCCTGCAGCTGCTTTGTCATTGTTAAGATATAAGCGGATTCATACATTTTGGCCAATGTTGTGGCAATTGCAGATTTGCCCGTACCGGTTCCCGCCTCCAGGATAATATATTTATACCCTTTTCTGATTGCATCATGAATATCCTGAATAATATCCAGCTGGCCCACTCTAGGCTCTTCAAATGGGAAATTTTCAATGATTTCATCATCTATATGAGGGTAAATTTCCTTAAGATATGCTGCGGTACCTTCATCTTGCTTGTGTTCATCAACAGAATAGACTTCCGGAATCTCATCATCTAAAATTGACGAAGTTCTTGGCTTAGAAAAACTAAACAAGTTTGTCGGACCAGTTGATTCTTTTTTAGGATATTTTCCACAAGTACAATTACTTTTTAACATTCCGCAATTTGGACAAAACATAGAATTTGACATTAAAAATATATTAGATGAG
>JAUNXN010000088.1 GCA_030539795.1 Methanobrevibacter sp. | reverse complement strand
ATGCTTCCCATTCAACTTCAGTTCCGTTGTTATCTAATCCTTTGAAGTATCCACAGTTGATGAAAGTGTTGTTATCAATGAGGGTTCCTCCAGTGGAAGCTCCACCGAAGTAAATTGAATAAGAGTTACCATTGAATGTGTTTCCGCTTACAAGTGCTCCTGCACATCCGGATGCTAAGGATATAGCATCAAGCATAGGTCCGTTAAATGTGTTGTTGATGATTGTTGGGTTTTGTGATCCCATTACACCAATAGCTTTGGTACCTTTTTCAACATTAACGGTAGGATCGTTACGTAAGTAGTTTGTTACTCCAGTAAAGACGGAATTCATTACAGTTACATTGTTAGCTTGTTGTTGGATTCTTACACCATGGTTAAAGTCTTGGAATACACAGTTGTCTACAACACCGTTTTGTGCTCTTTGGAAGTGAATACCCCAACCTTTAACCTCATTAGCACCTTTAGTAGCGTCATCATAGTAAGTTAATACGCTATTAGGGTTGGTGTCTTTGAATACTATTCCTTTGAATGTAACGTCATTTGCGGATACATGGAAAATACCATTTCCTGGTCCTCCCCAACCTTTGATTAGGGTAAGGCCTGAACCTTGAATTGTAATGCCTTTTACAGGCACTTCAATAGTTGCATTTCCAACGTCATATTCATCAAATGCGGTTAAATCAATTGTGTCCCCTTCTTGAGCAGCATCAATTGCAGCCTGAATAGCTTCAGCAGTATTGTTTGCAGGAACTTTAACAGATGATACGGTTATGGTTACATTTTCAGAAGCTGCTTTGAAATTATCAGTTCCGGCATAGTTAATGGCAACATCGTATTTGCCTTCAGTTAAATTGAGCGCAAGAGTTGCGATACCTTCGGAATCAGTAATTTCAGTGTAAGTGTCATCGCCGATAGCGAAAGTGACAGTTTGTTTAGCTTCAGGTTTGCCGTTTGAATCGGTTAATTTTACTTTGTATTCAACTTCACCAGGGTTTTTGTATACGTCTGAAGCATCAATGTAGGTATCATATTTGTCGCTGTAAACACCAACTGCTTTACTTGCACTGTCATAGGTAGTTTCAACTTTTGCAAGATAGGTTACAAATGTTGGTGGGAATGGTAAAGAGTCTAATGAGTAGGAATTTTTTCCAATGGTTACATTGTAGTATCCTCCACCAAGTAAAATACCAATTCTGCTTCCGGAAATGCTATTGTCGAATACTTTTTCATTTCCTGATCCGTAACAGGTAATTCCGCTGATTGAAGAATCGGTTATGGTGTTTCCATATACGCTGTGGCCTTTAGAGTGCATTAAGTAGATTCCTTCTTTTGAACCGCTAATTGTATTGTTGAATACAGTTACATTTGGTCCGGTTCCGTGTCTTACATCAATACCGTGGTTAACAGCATCTGTAATTGTGTTGTTTGCAAGAATACTGTTTCCAGTACCGAAGTTTAAGATACCTGTAGTAAATTGATTTGAGATTTCATTGTTAGTTACAAGTGCTCCTCTTGAGAATTCAAGGTAAATACCCCAGGATGCACCATCAACTTTACAGTTGGTGATTGTAACGTTTATGCTGTCTTTTGTACGAATTCCAGCAGTCTTATATTCCATGCTTGTAGGTGGAACTGTAGAAAGAGGAGCATATCCCGGATATTGTGCGATAATGTTTAATCCGCTTATAACTGCGCCGGTATTATTTAATACATATAATACGGCAGGATTGCTTAAAGCATATCCGTTTTCGTCAGTTGATGCGGTTACTTTTGCAGGAACATTAGCCAGGTCCACACTGTCGTATCCGATTAAAGTTGCATTGTTTCCTATAACTTTAACATTTTTGTCAACATAAATGGAAACATCGTTATAAACAGCATTTTCTTCAAATTCTAATGTGTCTCCATCATTTAAGTTTGCAATAATGGTTTGAATATCTGCACTGGATGTTCCAGCAGGGACTTTATATGTGGTGCCTGTTGGGTTTAAAATAGTAGCGTAATTTACATTAATGTCTTTTGGAGTTGGGATTTCAGTGTATTCAGTGTAAACTGGGTTTTCACTGCTGTCACTGTGTGTACCCATCATACTATCAGCGCTTTGGAAATCGCTTTTACCTTCAGCAATGAAGTATACGAAGGTTGGCGGGTAAGGTAAATTGTTTAAATTGAATGTATTTTCACCAACGTTAATGTTTTTGTATCCTCCGCCTAATAAAATACCGATTCTTGATTTTTTCATGGTGTTGTTATAGATTTCAATATTGGATGATCCGTAACAGCTAATGGAACTGATAGTACAGTTGATAAGTTCATTGTTTGCTGCAGTGTGTCCCTGTGAGTGCATTAAGTAAATACCCTCTTTGGAACCAATTACAGTGTTGTTAATTACCTGAACATTTGGTCCGGTTCCGTGTCTTACGTCAATACCATGATTTTTAGCATTGGTAACTGTGTTTCTTTCGATTTGAGTTCTAGCAGATCCAAAATTTAAAATTCCAGTAACTGCCTGATTTTTTATTTGATTTTCAACAATTTGGGCATCATGTGAGAATCTTAAGTAAAGACCCCATGATGATCCGTCAAGTACGTTGTCTTTTAAAACTAAGTTGTTGGATGATTCTACATAAACAAGCGCATTGGAATATGAGGGTCCTGCAGTTTCTGAACTGCTGTTTGCTCCGGCAACGATAGTCAATCCATTTATAGTCACGTTATTTGCTTTCACAACGTATAATGTTGCAAGGTTACCGATACCGTATCCTCCATTTGCAGATGTATTGGTTATAATGCTTGGAGTTGTATTGATGGATGGATTATCAAATCCAACTAATTTTGCTCCATTACCGTTAATGGTAATGCTTTTATTTACATAGATACATACGTCAGTATATGTACCATCTTCAAGGTTTAAAACATCTCCATCACTCATACTGTCTAATTGGGCTTGGATTTGTTCACCAGTGGATCCTGCCGCAACAGTATATTCCGCAGATAGTTTTTCGTCTTGAACAATGGCTTCTTGTATTGTGTCTACATCATCAGCTTGTTGTAAACTTGCATCAGCAGTATCTTCAGCAAATACTGCACTTGAACTTAAGATTACAGCAAGAATTAAGAATATTGACAATAGTAAGCTCTTATTCTTCATTTTTAACCTCATTTTACGTTTTATCGTGATTAAGTTACTTAAATGTCATCGATAAGTAACTTGGTTTATATTGTGTTTTTTATATTATTTATAATTTCAAGATTAATTATAATTATAACAATGTTAATATCTTTATTTTAAGTTTTAAGGGTTATATGGTCTTTTTTGAGGATATTTCGATAAACTTTATATAATATAGTTAAATAAAATAAGTATAATCAATATGTAAATTTATCATTTTGGTATGGTATATGGGGATTAACATTTAATTTAAGTTAAAAAAATCAATTGATATGCATATAATATCATATTAATAATGTTTTTTGATGTTTTTCTTTAATTTAATCACTCGTATTGATTATAAGTATATTTCGTGGAGGATTATATGAATAAAAAGGTTTCAACTGTTTTATTTATTTTAATAATTGGTTTATTCCTTATTTCAACTGTTAATGCTGCAGATACTTCTCCAATTGATGATGGGGTTTCTACATCAAATGAGCATGAAATTACATCCGATTTGTCAAATGATGATATTCAATCAATGTTTGATAATGCCAATGATGGGGATACATTCAAATTCACTAGCAAGGAATATAATGATGTTTCTTTAGTGGTGGATAAAAATCTAAGCATCATTTCTGAAAAGAATAGTATTGTTAATGCGGCAAATACAGTATCCGATAAAGCTAAAAGCTTGGGAATAAGCAAAACCTTCGGATTTTACTTTACATCCAATAGTGCAGGCAGCATTTTATCTGGAATTACTATTGTGGCATCTAATTGCGATAATGCAATCATTGTTGATGGTGCAAGAGACATTGAAATCACCAACAATACAATTGTTGGTGCAACAAATTCCGTGCTGATTAAAAACTCACAGGAAATTTCATTGACAGGCAATGATATTTCAAAAGCCAGCGAAAATGGAGTTCAGCTTCAGGACGTCAAATATAGCGACATTTCCAAGAATAACATTCACAATAATAAGCGTTCCGGTATTGAAATCAACAATATGAATAATTGCACTGTCTTAAGAAATGAGATACATCACAATAAGTTCAATGGGATTTCCATGTATGGAGTTACATCAGGTAACACATTAAAATACAATTCAGTTCACAACAACACAAATGGTATTTTCATTGACTCAAAAACAAGTTATGATGTTTTGATGGCAAATACCTTGTCACATAGCCGTCGTGATCCATTTTTCGAATTGGGGCCTGATGAATCCGGAAACGGATTGCTTTTCGGTGAACACTTTAGAAGCAAAGGGGATAAATCTAAATTGCTTGTTAAAAACAATGCATTAATCCATAATGAACAGTTCCAAGCTAAAAACAATCCTGCAAATGAAAAATTTGGACTTGACCAAAACTGGTTTGACTCAACGGATGGCGAAAACACTTTCGTTTGCCCAATGCTATTTGCAAAAATATTAAAGCTTAATGCAATTACAATTCAGGATGGTATAGGTATCCAATTACAAGATGAACAAGGCAATCCGATTGATGATGCTCCTGCATTTGACATCGGAGGAGTTGATGTGGATGGAAATACCTATACTGCTAAAGTCGAAAATGACGGTATTGCTAAAATAAAATCACCAGACATTGAACCTAATACTGAACATAAGGTAAAGTTCACTGTTGGGGATAGAATTAAGACAGTCATTGAACAGTCCGCTACATCAGGACCTGAAAGATATGTGGAGGATGCCGGAAAATCAAATGATGATGCTTTTGACGGTGACGGTTCTTCTAGCCAACAGTCAGATAATCAAAATACTGAAGGCAGAGTTGCTGATGGCAGCGGAGATGGACATGGAAATTATGTAAATGGAACTTCATCAAGTTCACATATCTCTGATGGGGATGTAGAAGGAAAATATGGAACAAACAGTTCTGATGTGATTTCTACAGATTCTTCTGACTCAGGTGTAAATGCAATATCTAAGGGTGATGTAAATGCAGGTTCGTCAAGTGGCGGATCTGGTGAAAGTGCAAAAGCTTATGAAGTTGTTCCAAAAACTCCAATATCCAAGTCAGTTCAAAATACGTCCGGTGCTGTAATTATAAGTATTTTGGCATTGTTGGGATGTTTCGTTTATGGATACAGACGTAAAGAAGAATACGATTAAAATTCTCTTTTTCTTTTTTTATTTATATACTATTTCAGTCAAAGTATTATCAATGACAACTAAATCCAATTCTTTAAAAATCAACACTAATAAGAAATTTGAAATTATTGACATCACCTCTAAAATTAATGAATCCATTGATATTGAAGAAGGAATCATCTCAATTTTTTCAAAACATTCAACATCAGCTATTGTCGTTAATGAAAATGAAAGAGGATTGCTGAAAGATTTCGAATCAACGCTTGATAATCTAATCACAGATAAATTCAGCTATCAGCATGACAGAATTGACAATAATGCAAGGTCACATCTGAAATCATTTTTGCTTTCTTCAAGCGAATGCCTGCCTATTAAAAATGGAAGATTGGATTTGGGCACTTGGCAATCAGTATTTTTCATCGAATTAGATGGACCAAGAGCCAACAGAACAGTAACTTTGACAATGGTTGGTGAATAATTGAACAAATTAGCAATAATTTTAATAGTAATAATTCTTATTTTGATAATTCTGATACTTGTCTTCAATAATTATGATAGTGTGCCTCAGTTGAGCAATTACTCCCAAACTGAAATACAAATGAGAAAATTGTGGTATTAAAAAAAGAGTTAATGAGTTTAATTGTTATTAAACTCGATTTCAAAAGCGATTACAGGATATTCTAAAGTAAAGTTTGTAATGACTTCAGGTGACACTTCACCAAAGAATCCTTTAACTGTACCTTTTTGTGCTTCACCGGTTACATCGGCCGCTCTGCCTTCAATGAAGGTTTTGTTTTCGCTGTCAGTTATTTCCATTGAATAGCCTAAGTTTGATAGGACGCTTGTTACAATGGATTTGATTTCAGTAAAGTTGGCTGTTGAGTGACAGACCAATGCAGCTAGTTTTTTGGAAGCAACAGTTTTGTTTTCTTTGGTTTCATCAATATATAAAACATCTCC
>JAUNXN010000087.1 GCA_030539795.1 Methanobrevibacter sp. | reverse complement strand
TTCCAGTCTTAAAACGACCATTTCTAATATTATCCAAAGAAATCCCTTCTTAAAATGATTAAAAATTAAAATAAATAAAAAAAAGAAAAAAGATTTAAAAAATCTTATTTTTTCATTTCAGTGTATCCGCATTTACCACAAGCGAATCTGTCACCATGGTCAGCCATGAATACACCTTCACCACAACGAGGACAAATTGGGTTTTTTCTTTCAATTTTGTCGCCATCTACTTTGTAAAGATCACTTTTTCTTACCATTCAAATCACCTATTCTTCTTCTGCATCTTCAGCAGGTTCTTCTTCAGGTTCTGCATTTTTAGCTAAAACATGTTCAGCTTCAATGTATTTTAAATCATCTACAGTATCATAAACTTTAGCATAACCTAATGCTTTTGGTTCACCGTAGTGAGGTTGTACATTGTCAACAACAATTAAATCTTTTTTAGTGTTTAATAAAGCAACTAATTTAGATTTAATGTCTAAGATTTTAGGAGTTGCTTCTCCATCATAATCAACATAAAATTTAATTTCTTTTCTGTTAAATAATTTGTTTTCTTTTTCTTCGATAAATTCGATTTCCATGATAAAACCTCATTAATTTTATTCTTTAATAAATCCGTCAATAAGCATTTGAGCTTTATTTTTTAAGTCAGAAACCTTTAAAAGCACTAAACCCTCATTAGGCTGACCATATAAAATGGTAGTTTCAGGATGCGCCATCAAGATGCAAGGAAGAACTGCAAGATCTTCTTCCCCTGCTACTTCAATTACATAACATTCGCCAGTGTTAGATAATTCAAGAGCTTGGCCTATGGTTTCCCATAGATCATCTGTAATGGTCCCTGCAGGATTATCCGCTTTTAAAATGTGATCTGCATATATAATTTCATGAGTATGATTTTTTCTTTGTATTAAATTATCAATAATACCAATATGAGGATAAATTTCATATTTAGTAAGATTTTCAAAAGTTGCATCACCAACAGAAATTAAAAACTCAGAAGATTTAATTTCATCAATAGCATCTTCAAAGTCGGGATATAATGTGCCTAAAGGCTTTTTAAGCTCAATAATTATATCTTTATTTAATTCTGCATCCAAACGTAACACAATAAAACCTTCTATCTTACCCTTAAACAATATTCGCCAGGAACAGTGATATTCAACTCACGAGCTACTTTAGATTCTTCAGGATCAGTAATAATCAAAAGACCGCTCCAGTTATCGGAGGTTGGATTTCCACAATTAGGACAGTGGTCTTTATCTGAAATCATTTTACAAACAGTACAAGCTTTCATTCTTTACCCTTCTTACCTTTTTGTTTAGCTTCTTCAATCCATTCAAATCTACCTAAATTGGTTTGTCTCATTGTAAGAGGAATTTTTGAATTCCTGGTATTCTGCATATTGTTTGTAGATTCATCTTTAATGGATACGCTAACTGCTCTAGCTCTTACCAAGTCGCCTTCATCTAATGTCTTATTGGATTCCTTTGCAATTAAGGTTCCTCTTTTACTGTTATAACTTATATAATCATCAGTAACTTGAGAAACATGAATCAAACCATCCATAGGTCCAATCCTTACAAAAGCACCATATTCAACAATATCAATTACTTCACCATCGAAAATCTCATGTTGTTCTGGTTTAAAGAAAATAGCGTTAAAGATAACTTTATGATATGAAGCTCCATCGCCCATAATAAGTCTGCCTTCGCCAATTTCCTCAATTTCATTAACACAAATGAGCAAACCTAGTTTTTTATCTAAGTTACTCGCATAAGTTTCGTTTAAAGTTTGAATAGCAACTTCTTCAAGAGGATCTCCAAATCTGTAAGGTGGAATTCTTACAGTATCTTCAATTTTTGTTTTATAATACAATATAATCCCTCATTTAATTGATAATTTAATTAATATTATATTTTACCTTCAACAGCAATATATTTTTTTTGTCTTAAGTATGCAACAGTTATTCCTTTATCTTTTGCACGATTTTTTAATTCAATATCATTTGTAGCTAAAACTTCTGAAACTCTCAGCAACGCATCATCCACAGTTTCATTTTCAAGTAATGAAATATCCTTTATTTCAACTTTTGAAGAATTAGCTAACTTCAAGGCCAAATTTGCATTTAACCTTATTTTTCCTTTGTTATTATTTTTCAAACCCTTCAATTCATTGATAACAAAGCTTGGAGTTGTTAATTTATAAGAAGGTAATAATTTTTCAAGTTCAGTGATGACATCAACATTGAACTGAAAAGGAACCATAAAAAAATTGGTATCAATTACCACTTCTTTAGAGTCCATATTTTACCTCTATTTAATAATACCGTAACCGATTAATCTCCAACGAGCTCCAACTCTACGGCTTAAAGCCACCCTATCGCCTGGACTTGCACATACAGGCAATTTAAGAACAACATCGACATCATTTTTCTTAGCAGAAGTAACTACACCAATTGTTGTTGTAGTACCACAATTAATCATTAGAGGCTCTTTAATTTTAATTGGAGCAACTTCACGTTCTTCTTTAGTTCCTACAACACGGTCAAGCAGATTAGCTTCCATCTTAAAGCCATCCAATACATCCGGTAAAGTACCTTCTTCACCAGCAACAGTTCCAGACAATGAATCTGATTTTGTTAATGATGGATCTAATTTGGTTGCAATACCAACAAGACCTCCAGGACCGATTTCTTCTACTTGCTTACCATTAGCTTCAAGACCGATAATTTCAGATGTTAAGGTAAGTCTTTTACCGTCATTAGTTGGGCCTGGTCTGATTTCAATAGTGTCACCAAGTTTGAATTTTCCTTGGATTAAAGTACCACCGATGACCCCGCCTTTAATCTTATCGGCGCCTGAACCAGGTTTATTAATATCAAATGACCTTGCAACATGCATTAATGCACTATCATCAACATTCCTTTCCGGAGGTTGAATTTGCTTAAGCATTTCTTCAATCAGGATATCGATATTAGCCCCTTGTTGAGCAGATACAGGTATTATTAAAGCATCTTCAGCACAAGTACCTTTAACAAATTCCTTAATTTCATTATAACTTTCAATAGCTCTTTCTTTTGAAACAATATCAATTTTATTTTGAACTACTATAACATCTTTAACGCCGATAACGTCAAGCGCCATGAGATGCTCTTTGGTTTGTGGTTGTGGACAAGTCTCATTTGCAGCAATAACCAACACTGCACCATCCATAATAGCAGCACCAGATAACATAGTTGCCATAAGAGTTTCGTGACCTGGAGCATCAACAAATGATACTTTTCTAATTAATTCAGTTTCGCTACCACAGATTTCACATTTATCAGAAGTAGTATAACATTCAGGTTCATCGCAGTTAGGACATTTTCTGAATTCAATGTCTGCATAACCTAAACGGATTGATATACCTCTTTTTGTTTCTTCACTGTGAGTATCAGTCCATATTCCTGATAATGCTTTAGTAAGAGTAGTCTTACCATGGTCTACGTGACCAACTAAACCTATGTTAACATCTGACTGTACGTTCACAGATAACCACCTTTTTTATAATTTTAATTCAACTTAAAGTAAATAAGAAAAAATAGTAAAACTATTCTTCCTCTTCATCAGCACCAATTATTTCAGCTATTGATTTACTTCCAGCTTTAGTAACTACAGTGTTGATTTGTACGATATCTTCAGCAATAGTGTTTCCTCTAACAGTTTTTCTTCTTTTAACACCATCAGATTTAGGATGATAACCGATACCACCAGTCAATAAACTTTTGATTCTTCTGGTACCTGAAACATCTTTTTTCATGGTAAAACCGTTTTTATCACTACCACCAGTAATTTTTAAAGTGTAACCATCTAAACCAACAATTCCACCATCAAATTCATCGCCGATAACTAATCCGTTAAGAGCTTTAGTTTCATCGACTTCAATTTGATGAGTTTCAGCTTTTTGAGACACAACAACTTTGAATGCCATGGTATTCCTCCTTAGTAATTTTATAAATCTAATTTATTATTCAAAAAGACCGAATTTTCCCCAATCAGGATCTTTTTTACGTTTAATCTCTAAAAATTCATATAAAGTTTCGAATTCATCTTCAGTTAATTTATCTTTAAATTCCCTTTCAATAAACTTATAATGTTTTTCAGGAATGTCAACGAATAATTCATCCCCTTCATCAAAATGTTTTCCAACAATAGCGTCTTTAATAGCCATAGCAACCCTTTGACCTCTAGAAATATCCGGTAATGTTTCACCTTTATCTTCCATACTGGCTATTACACCAACATATTCGCCTTGTTTATTAATTAAGGTTTGACCTTGTTTAATTGTACCGCTAATTGATTCAATCCCAATAATTGCCGGTTTACTTTGACGGAAAACTAATTTAGGTAAAGCCATGAATTTTGCAGGCTTGATGATTGCATTATAGAATGCCTTTTTCTTGGCCGCTTCAATCTCATCAATCCAATCCTGATAATCTTCAATAATCTGATAGATTACATCTCCTTTGAAGAGAGTGACATCTGATTTATTAAGATCATCTACTGAATTAGGATGAACATCAACATTGAATGCGATAATGGCACCATGTGAATCATTTTCATTTAATGCAATGGATGAATTAATGATATCTCTACGATTTACATCACCAATGTTAGCTTCGCGAATAGGAATTTCAATTTCCCTTAATAGCTTGACAATAGCTTCAAGAGAACCTAATGTATCTGCCTTAACTAATATACCTTCATCTTCAGTACTGATTGTAATGTCTTCAAGTTCCTTTAAAAGTTCCTCTTCCACATTTTCATCATCGCTCAATACTCTAAGCGGTGAACCTGAAACGACATCATCCAGATTAGGAGCAGCTATCTTAATACCTGCAGCTGCTACAACTTCATCAAATTTTTGGAATTTCTTTTTAGAATCCCTCATTTCTTCAAGTGGAAGCGGCCTTAAGATAGACCTGATTTTAGTTGTAAGAATCTCATTTGAAGAGGTCATTAAAGCAATCTCATCATTAGTTCGCAAAACACCATCGTAAATAATACTATCAATAGTAAGGCCTAGCCCTACTTCCTCTTTAACTTCCAACACGGTTCCTTTAGCAGGAGCATCCTCATTGATTTCCAATTGTTCAGTCAGATATTCCTGAGCAAGTCCAAGCAACATTGCCAACACTTCAATAATACCTTCACCTGATTTAGCACTAATAGGAATAATACTAATCTGTGATGCGAAATTACTTACTCTGTCGAATCTTTCGGATTGGAAACCTTCCTTGTGAAGAGTACCGACAATCTCATAGACCTTCATGTCCAAATCCTGTTGGACACTTGGAGCCTGTTGATTAAAAGATTCCTTAAAGGAAGCACCTTCATGAGTTTCCCAACCAAAAAGCATGTCAACTTTATTGGCTACAACAATGAATGGGGTCCTATACATCTTAAGAATGTTTAGGGCTTCATAGGTTTGTGGCTTAAATCCGTCATTAATATCAACAATTAAGACTGCAAGGTCCGCCAATGCACCTCCACGTTTTCTTAAACTTGTAAATGCGGCGTGACCTGGAGTGTCAATAAAGAATAAACCTGGTATTAAATCCTTGATAGTTAATTTTGATATAAAGTTTCCACAGATTTCTTCAATAGTATCATTTGGGATTTCAGTAGCACCAATATGTTGGGTAATACCTCCTGCTTCCCTATCAGCAATGGTACTGCCTCTAATATAATCTAACAATGTAGTTTTTCCATGGTCTACATGTCCTAAAACTGATACAATCGGGGATCTGATTTTCATAATATCGTCTTTGATAATAAATTTTTAAATTCTAAATCTATTCATAAATTAAATCGTTATCAACAATTTGATAATCGCAAATTTCGTCTTCATTAAAGAAAAGACCAATTTCTCTTTCAGCAGATTCAGGAGCATCGGAAGCGTGAATTATGTTTCTACCTTTATTCATACCGAAGTCTCCTCTAATAGTTCCAAGGTCTGCTTCTAAAGGATCAGTTGCACCAACTATTTTTCTGATAGTGGTAATAGCTTCTTCTCCTTCAATCACCATAGCTAATGACGGTGAAGAAGTGATATACTCAACTAAACCTGGGAAAAATGGTTTATCAGCATGTTCTCCGTAATGAGTTTTTGCTAAATCTTCATCAATGTGAATTAATTTACAAGCAACGATTTTGAGACCTTTTTGCTCAAAACGAGACAAAATTTTACCCATAAGACGTCTTTGTACAGCGTCTGGTTTCATCATAACAAAACTT
>JAUNXN010000189.1 GCA_030539795.1 Methanobrevibacter sp. | reverse complement strand
GATTAAATAAACAGCCTGTTGATGAAGGCGTATATCAACCACAAGCTGAAGAGACTTTTGCTCCACAACAAGAAGTGGCTCCAACCCAAGAGATCAAGCAGATTCAAGATGACTCTCCATACAAAGTAAGGGAAAACATCGAATATGCCGGCGGTATGGAATCTTCTTACATCCAAGAAAAAGAAGCAATTCCTCAAATGGAAGAAATACCTCAAAACGAATATAAAATTGAACAAACTCCATCTGCAAGTTCACAAGAATTCATCTACCCAGATCACTCTTATGAACCACAGCCAACCAGTGCAAGAGCAGAATTGGAAGACAAATATGAAAAGTATTTAGATGACTTATACTTTGATGAAAATGTTCCTTTAGACCAGCAATTAGCTAAGGATGAGGAACAATTCGGTTCTTTGACCAGAAAACCATATCAAGCAAGAGCTGAAGAACAATCCGTCGCTCCTAGAAATGAAACTCCTGAAGAGATGGAAGCAAGAATCAGAGCTGAAATCTTGGCTGAAAAAGAAGGCGGAAGAAAAATCAAAGACCGCAATATTCATAAGTTAAATTACCAAGAAGAAGACGAACCTAGAAGCATAGTTGACATCTTATTAACAATCGTGTTAATCATTGTTATTCTAGTCGTTCTATACTACTTGATTTATGTGTTTGTATTAAGTGCATCTTATCCAACATTCATGGATGCAGTATACGCACTTTCAAACCCTCAAAATGTAATTAACAATATTTTAAGTCCTCAATAATGAAATACATTTTCATTATTGACTTTTTCTTTAAATTTTTCCAAACTATTTTTATTTTTATAAGCCAACACCCGAATATTTGCCGGATATTTGTCGATGTATTCTGATATTATTTTTTTAGGAATCGGATTTTCCAGGATGCTCAGGACCCTCTGGCGAAAATGAGTTGAAAATCCCTGCAATATTGAAGCCTCCAGGCTTTCCAGATTATCATAAGGCCTGTTATCGACAATATTTTTTGCCAATTTCTCATTGAACAGATTAAGATTGGCCAGTTCGGTCAGCGAATATTCGTTTGCGGTGTTCAATATTCTTTCCTCATCGCGAATGCCGTAGATTATGGAATCGTTTTTGATTTCCCTTTTAAGCACTTCGATTGTTTTTAGAGGCATCATATCCATCACGTTGTCAAAGTTGTCCTTCATGATGCTTTCGCGAATCAGTGTTCCGCTGACCCCTTCGATCCTTTCAACAAAAATGAACTTATCAGTATAGTCGAACCCTATTTTTGACAGGGAATTCGAAAAGGAGGTGATGACATAGTTGTCCTCTTCCAGCTTTCCTTTCAGAAGTATCTCGTTAGTTGTCTTGTCCACTACCTTCTAGGGCTTTGAAGCCACATGGTGTCCCAAGCTAATCCTTTTCAGTATCTCATCCATGCCTTCAACTGGCTTGTAGCCTCGAGGTATATAATCTGTGTTTAACGCCTGAAACATCTTGCAGAGGCACAATGAATACTGGCCAGATCCCATAATCCCCATTGGCGGACCTTCAACGACAATGTCTGCACCAACAGAAATTGCAATTTCTGCCCTAACTTCCCTTGGCAGTATATATGGAA
>JAUNXN010000086.1 GCA_030539795.1 Methanobrevibacter sp. | reverse complement strand
TTATCAATGATATCCAAAAGCTCATCGCGAGGTCCGATTGAACTTAAAAGCTCAATTTCACCATCGAAATCAACGTCGTCGGCTATTGACAAATAATGTTCAGCAGGATAGTTTCCGTCAGGACATCTCGGATCGACTTCCAAAGGTTCAAGACCCAACAGTTGCGGAATGTCAATGTTGGTGTGAATTCCCGGAGCCAAAAATACCGGTAAAGCGATGATCTTATCCAAACCGTCAACTTCTTCCTTTAATATTTCAACGGCTCCTGCAATGGTAGGTTCGGAAACCTTCATATAGCCTATTTCACTTGGAATGCCGGATTTTTTGATAAATTTTTCCTTAATCTCTTCAAATACCTCTTCAGCATAGGGCAAGGTACTTCCGTGACTTACCAAAATCACGGCGGAATTATTTGATAACTTTGAATTTGTATCCATATGAGATTACTCCGTCTTCTCCATCCTCTCTAACTCTTCTAAATACCATCTCTACATCGTCACCGATTTCGAGAGTTTCAACATCACAATCGACAAGTTGTGTGGTCAATTTTGCACCTTCTTCAAGCTCAATAACAGCAACAGCATAAGGGGCTGATTTCTTAAAGTCATCAGGTGCTGATCTGATTACTGAAAAAGTGTGAATTTTTCCTTTTCCTGAAAATTTGAAAGGTTCAAGGTCTCCTTTTCTCCTGCAATTAGGACAAACTACACGTGACGGGAAAAACAATTCACCGCAGGTGTTGCATTTGGAACCTATAAGATTGTATCTCTGTTGTATATGACGCCATGTTCTTACAGTATCTGACATGTAAATCCTCCATATATTTTCTAATAAGTATAATTTGTCTAAAATAATATAAATAGCTATTTTTTTTATTACTATTTTTGCAAATTTTTTAAATTAGTATTACAGAAATGCACAAAATCACACAGTCGCACTTCAACAATAAATTTATAAATTTCAAGTCAAATTCTTAAAAATGAAAATCGACTCAAAAGGGAATATTATAGTAGGAACAGCAGCCATTTTAATTGTAAGCCTGCTGTTGATTTGCATTTTTGTTGCAGCTTCAATAAATTACATTCAAAATGAAAATATAGACTCACAAAACAATGACAATTTCAAATATATCGTTGACGACTACACGCAGAACCTGGAAGTTTTGGCTCGAGAGGCAATAGATGAAGCCACTCAAAAGGTCTTCAACGGACTTCCTGTTTTAGATAGTGAAAATCAAATCAAAAAGAACTTGAATGAGATATTGGATGAGAAAAACGATGAATATGAAAAAAGATATGGCGTTAGGATTTCATCGCAAACCCTGTCCGTTGAAAATACCGATTCACCATGGAAACTGCTTTTCAAGGTTAAATTGAACATCGAAAAGGACGGGGAGAAATTCTCTAGAATCGTTGAGAAAAATGCATCGGTTGAAGGTTTGCGCGACCCCCTTCCAATAGCTAAGCTAACCGTCTTGTCAGGAATCCTGACTTATGACAATCAAATACACTATAAGACTGCATTATCTGCCTATATGCTCCTGCATAATTTCGACTCGCCGGAATCATACATTGAAGCGACTGCGCCTCTTTACATTGAAAAATGTCCCTATGACCCATATGTCCATCATGGAGATCCAGGAGTGCTGGACGATTGTCTAAGCAAGGGATACTTTCATGAAAGCGCTGACGGAAGCTGCTATCTGTGCCGTTTAGAGGGAAAGGGCAAATGCCCGCATTACGGATTTGAAGTGTTCATTCAGACACATACCCCACTCAAAAACGAATCTCTGTCATGCTCCGACCATGTGGTGTTTGCAGACCATTATAATGGTGAAAAAATCGATCCGGATGACTGGAACAGCCTGATTCTGGATTCATCACACAGGAAAAAATACGGGTTGGGTGAAGATGGACAGTAGGGGAAGCATGGCAATTGAGCTTGGAATAGTTCTCGTTTTGATTTTATTGATTAGCGGAGCCATTCTAATTTCGGTTGAAAACACCACTGATAAGATTCTAAACGCAGAAGAAAAGGAGAATATGGAAGCACTGGCATCAGAAGCCGTTGACAACCTAATCAACAATCCAGGCGTGCCCGACAACTGGCATGAAATAAAAAAGGGTACGCCAGGCCTTGCCGTTGTCAGTGAAGATGGAGAAATCATACCGAACAGCGTTTCCTATCAAAAGTTTATGGCATTGGCTGACAATTACAAAAAATTAATTTATGAAAATCTTTTCAATTCAAAAATCAAAACTTCAATGGAGATGATTCCGCAGAAGAGTAGCATTTCAAGTGTAAAAATCGGGTCAAACGATGAGTCAGGAAACGTGTTTTCAGTCAATAGGTTGGTGAAATGCGACTTCTACAGAAAATATGTAATGAACGATTTTCAAAATCCCGGCAAGTGCAACCACAACCACGACCAGGACTCCCACAGCTGCAGTTACTTTAAGATATTCAAAGGCAATCTCAAAAATTCAAACTACTACCTGCTAATCGATGACAGTGAAACAGACGACCTGAAATATATGGTCGATACGACAAGGGTTGTAAAGGGAAGATATTTCGAAAGTTGCATTTCAGACTGCATTTATTTAAACGATAAAATAAGCTTTTATGACGATGACAGTGCGGTTGTATTTATCCACTTTGACAAGCCCAAGGCCAAAGCCGTTCTGGTAAGCGTTCCCAAGGATTTCGATAGGGAGAAGATGGAATATGATTACTTTAAGATAAATGAATGTGAATTTGTATTGAAAGGATGGTATTAGGTTAGTTTGAGGCTATTTTTCCTCACAGCAACATCAAGGAATTTATAATTTTCTTGGCTTCCGGAGAGTTCAAATCGCTTAACTCACTCAACTGTTTAATTTTGGCCTTATACTCCATGTTGGATTTGTTAAGCTCATTTATTTCATTATTTTTAGACTTAATCTCTTTAGCTTGTGTTTTAATTTCCTCTTCCTTGGCTTCAATTTCTTCATCCTTCTTGTCTAAAATATCACCATACTCATCATATACAAGTTTGTCGATTTCCCTTTCAATGTGCCTCATGTTAATCATCCCCATTAATTTGGTCTGTTTTTCAATATTATCATAATGCTTTAAAATCATTCCACCAAGAATAACACCCACATCCATTTTTAAAAGCTTATCTTTAATTTTTACGTGTTTAAATGCTTTTGTTAATGTTTCAATTATCATTCAGATGATAGATTTCCTTTTCTTTCATGATTAATCTCCTAAACAATTGAGATTTCCAGAAATCATATATAAAATACTCATGAGTGATTATTAATTTAAAATCGAATCTATATAAAGTTATTTTATGTTTAAAATAAATATTTCATTTGTATTAGAATTTTACGACTTAAAATCAATATTGAAGTCAAACAAGAAAATTGAATTGAAATTGAAAAAAAAGAAAAAGTTAGAAAGGAATTAAAATCCTTTCTATTTAATTGTTACTTTTATTGATTTGCTTGAAGCTTTGTAGGTTTTATCTCCTGCGAAAGTGATTTTTGCAGTGTATTTGCCTTTCTTGGTTAATTTTATGGTAAATTTGGCCACACCTTTGGCGTTGATTTTTGCGGTGTAGGTTTTACCGTTGAGTTTCATGGTCAATTTTTTACCTGCTTTGAGGTAAGTTTTGCCATCGTATGGGTTTTTGACTGTTGAAAGGGTTACACTGATTGTTTTTGTTTTAGCTTTTGCTTTGAAAGCTTTAGCTTTTGCAGTGATAGTGGTTTTCTTAGCTGTCAATACCAATTTGGAACAGTTAAGTGAAGCTTCGTACTTTTCATTACCGAGGAATGATAATGCGTAGGTGTATGTGTTTGCGGCCGCAAGGTTGACCTGTACACCGAATTTTCCATCCTTATCGGTAGTGACGTTATAGATCGGTCCGTTTACTGCAACATAACAGGTTACATTGGCGATAGGATTGCCGTTGATGTCCTTGAGTGTTGCATAGAAGAAATCACCACGTTCACCGGCACTGTAATCGTTTGCCTGGCGGGTGAATGTGTAATCGGATTCGATTACGGTAGCGATTCTTGTTGGAGCGATGTTGTCGAGTTTAAGACTTGTTGAGGCAGCCAAGTATGAATCGTCGCCTGCAAAGGTTAATACTACAGTGTCATTGTTGATTCCTTCGATAGTGAATGCGCCGTTAGCGTCGGTGGTTGCATTGACTTCACTTCCGTTTACAACATAGGTAAATGGAACATTAGCCAATTTGTTTCCGTTGATGTCACTTAATACGCCTGTAATTACAAGGTTTCCGTCAACAGCAAGATCGAATTTGGTATCGGTTTTGACAGGAGCAATGTTTTCCAAAGTAAGAACTGTTTCAATCGGGAAGTACATGTCATTACCGACGAAGGTAATGTTTAAATCACCATTGCCGCCTAAAACGACAAATGAACCGTTCTCATCAGTGGTAGTGTTAGCTTCCACACCGTTTAAAGTGTAAACGATAGTAGCGTTAGCGATAGGATTGCCCATGACATCACCTATAGTACCGAACACAGCACCTGAACCGTTAATCTTATTGATATTCATTACAGCATTATCCCTGTAATTCATAGGATCAACATCTTCGAAAGGATAAATAGCTTCTTCCGGATTGAAGATAACATTGTCATCATCATCAGTAGTGAACAGGTAACCAATATCGCCGAATACAACAGCATGACCTAACATGCCATTATCATCAGCATAACCTTCTCTGATAGGAGCAATGCCAGTGTAATTGGTAGAGTTTTCACCATCAGTAACGTTTTTGATTACAGTCATTTCATCTTCAGAGTATAATACAATCCAGGTGTCTGGTTCTACAACATCATCTTTAATAGTGCCACTATCTAAGAAGTAAACAATAGGTTTACTATTATTACCCCAGTAATTATCATTTAAGTTAACATGTTTAGGAGTTTCCATTCTAGCATAATGATTTTGATTAATTACATTGTTACAATTCAAGAATACGGAATTTGTAATATTATAATTAGAATCAGGCACATTAGTTCTAATCCATGCAATATAATCTAAGTTCTCAAATACACAACCATCAAATACAAAATTATGTACTTGGTTGGTAGTTGCCATCCATAAGTATTGATAGTTAATAAATGAAGAATTACATACAGTTACATTTCTAGGTACAACATATGTGTATCCGAATGGAGCAACAAAAATTAATGATGAAACTGAATCTTGAGTATTTAATGTTCCATTATAGTTATTAACCATTGATGAGTTAACCATGTATGTGTTACCATTTATATTTAATGCTGGATTAACCTGTTTGCCATCTGTTGTAACGCCTAAATCATTTAAATATTCAATACTGCCGTCATGAGAAATAATACTATTTTCAATTATGATATTTCCCATTGAATTTGACATGATGTTAATTAAATCAAATCTAACACTGCTGGTTCTAATATTGTAAATATTCTTAATTTCAGAATTGTTAATAATTAAATTATCTGCAGATATAAACCTATCTTGAGCATAACAATCTTCAAATACAGAATTATCAATAGTTACATTACTTCCAGAAATAAGACCGTTAGTTGAGAACCCATTTCTTCTGAATTCTGAGTTTTCAATAGCTAAATTACCATAGTTCATAATAATTACGCTACCACCATGATTGTCAACCATTTCAACATTTCTTAATAAAAGATTTGCACCTTCTTCAATAGTAAGTGGAACTTTAGCATCAATAGCTTTAGATGCTCTGTTATCAGGCAACATGTTTTTGATTGTTAAATCAGAAACAGTTACTATATTTTTACCCGCAGTTATTGTTGCAAATGTAGTTATGTTTTCACCATCAATAATGGTACTTCCAACACCAGCACCAACAAGAGTAATATTATTCATTGAAGATAAGATTAAATCACCAGAATAAGTTCCTTCAGCAATATTAATAGTAATATCACGGCAGTTTTTACTTGCAACATTTACAGCATGTTCAATAGTTTTAAATGGATTTGCTTCACTACCGTTTCCTTCTTCATCACTACCATTAGCAGCTACCCAGTAAGTAACATTGTCTAGGATACCTTCCAATTTTACATTAACAATAGCATTATTTACAATAACATTATTATTTTGATAGTTAATACTTCCGCTTAAATTATATTGACCATCTTCAAAGCCAGCGTAATTTAAAGTAGCAACACCATTGACAATTTCAGCAGCACCGATTTTATTTTCATCTAATAAGAAAGAAATAGCGCTTCCTCCAACTTGTGCACCGCAAGGAGCAATAACATTAGCAGTTAAATCATCAACTAAAGAAGAAGTGTTTAAATCATTGAAATTTAAAGTTAAATCTAATGCATAAGCATATTCTGAGTCGTCTCCCCAATAATTACTGGTTTTTTCAGCTAAATAAATATCATTACCATTATATTTTGCAGTGTTGCCTTCAAAT
>JAUNXN010000085.1 GCA_030539795.1 Methanobrevibacter sp. | reverse complement strand
CCAGATCCAGACAACATGAGACTTGCTATGGATGAAGACGAAAATATTGAAGTGAAAGACGAATAGTAAATTAGATTTTTTCTAATTTACAACTATTTTTTTTTAAGGTGTTTTTTATGGGATTTTGCAATTCATGTGGAAGGCCGATTGTAAAAGAAGAATATGGAACTAACAAGGATGGAAGCTTAAATCCTGAATTCTGTTGTGATTGCTATCAAAATGGCGAATATACAGAACCTGACATTACTTTAGAAGAGATGATTGTCAGAAAAACAAAAGAAATGATGGCGAAAAACGATAGGTTGCCTGAAACTCATGCAACTGCAATAACAGCTACTTTTATTCCAGGACTTAAAAGATGGAATCCGGAGTTTCAAGATGACTATAAAACTCTCTAATTTCCACTTTTTAAAATAAATTCTTTAACTCTATTTGCTATATATTCGTTGTGGGATTGTGTTGTTTTAAGTTTATATAACTCTTCTTCCGCTTCGTTATATTTGTCAACTAAATCATTATATTCTAAACGAAGAGTATCATAATCTTTTTCTAAATCTTCGTTCATTTCATATATTTCAGCATAGCTAGTTTTTGTGTTGAGGTTTTCTTGTTTTAATTGGTCATATTTAGTTGAAACTTGATTGTAGCTGTCCCTCATGGATGCTTGTTCTTCTCTTAAGATTGAACATTTGCTTTTGAGGTTTTTGTTCTCTTCCTTAATGCTGCTGTATTTGGTCTTCAAGTTTTCATTTTCAGTTTTAATATTGACGAATTTTGTTTTGAGGTTTTCATTTTCGATAATCAATTTTGAATGCTTATCTTTTATGCTTTCATTTTCTTGCTTCAGAGAGTCAATATTGCTCTGTTTTAGTGAATTATATTTTTCTTCAATATCTTTTAAGGAATCAATTTTGGATTTCAACTCTTTAATTTCTCTTTCATATTCTGAATTGGAAGAGTTTAATCTTCTTTCAATTTCTGCATTCAATTGTTTCACTTCCTCAACATAAAAATAGTTAGCTACTTTTAAAAATTCATTCTCTTCTTCCATTTCTCTGAAGTTTTCAATTTCGCTGTTTGGGATAATCAGGACATGTTCTTCATTTTCATAGATATCTTCGGTTTTAGGAACTGTAATCTGTATTTGCTCAGTTGTATATTTCTTTTTTTCACCATTTTTTAAGGTCCTATTATACTCCCTAAAATATTTTTTTACAATACCTTTCCCAACTCTCATAATTATCCCTTTTATTATAATATATTATTTTGTTTTTTGCATATTATAAATATTTTTATAGTTTCGGGTTAATAAATTAATTTAGTAAATTTAGGTTTTGTTATAATGAAGATTTTCGGTATTTGTGCTAGTCCACGAAATAATACGACTGAATATGTTTTATCTCAAGCGGTCCAAAGACTTGCCGATGACGGTTTCGATACAGAAATTTTCACCTGCATGGGCAAGGATATCAAAGCATGCATGCACTGCGATTATTGTCTTGAACATAAGAAATGCATAATCAATGACGATATGCAGGAAGTCTATCAGGGCCTTTTAGACGCTGATGGGATAATTTTAGCAACTCCAATTCAAAGTGGGGGAATAAGCAGTAATCTGTCAGCCATCATGGATAGAACAAGGGCTTTGGAAGCTATTGATTATAATATTTTACGCGGAAAAATCGGAATGAGCATTGCTGTCGGAGGAGACAGAACCGGCGGGCAGGATTTTGCTCACCTGAAAAATGTAACATATTTTATGATACACGGAATCATTCCAGTTAGTGGAGGACCATTCGGATCTAATTTAGGTGCCTCTTTTTGGTCAAATGATTCATTGGAAGATATTAAAAATGATTCCTATGGTATGGAGTCATTAGACAGGACTCTGGTCGAATTTGAAAATTTCCTAAATAAGTATATATTTAAATAGTATCATATGTTATTATTAGTTATAGTTAGTTTTTAAGGTTATATTATGGCAAACAAGTTAATACGCGGTAGTTTGATAATTTTGATTGGTAACATTATTTTCCGTATTGGAGGATATATCTACCGATTTTTAATGGCTATTCTTTTAGGTCCTACAGCGTATGGCGTTTTGGGAATTACCTTGCCGTTCCAGGGCATTTTCCAGACCTTGTCTGCGGGCGGTCTTCCTCCTGCGATTGCCAAGTATGTTGCCGAGTACGAAGCCGTAGATGAAAAGGACATGGCTCGTCAGACCATTTATACGGCCTTGAAGATTATGGTATTTTTAGGATTTTTTTTCGGAGCCTTAATGATTTTTGTCGTTGCTCCATATCTGGCCTACGGCTATTTGGAAAAGCCTGCAGCTTTGGTTCCATTGCAGATTATAGGTCTTATCACTCCGGTCAGCGTTATTGTAGGCGCATTCAGAGGAGCATTCCAGGGCGTATACAAGATGGAATATATCGTATATACCCGTGCTGTTGAGCAGCTTGGAATGATTTTGTTTGCAACCGCATTTGTTTTGATCGGCCTTTCAACAATCGGTGCTTTATGGGGTACCGTTTTGGGATATTCCCTTTCTGTTGTGGCTGCAGTTTATCTTTTTAAATATCGTTTGGGTGATTTGATTCCTAAAGCAAGCGAAGATTTTGTCTTCACACTTAAAGACGAATTGAAATTGGCCGGAACTTTAGTTAAGTTTTCCATTCCGGTAATTATCACAGCTATTGCTGAAATGCTTATTTATAACATTTGTACAATTGTAATGGGCAGGTTTTTAACTTTTGATGAGATTGGATTTTTTGCAGCGGCAGACCCGATTGCAAGGCTTCCGTTGATTATCTCTGTTTCCATTGCCACTACAATTCTGCCGGCTTCTTCCGAGGCCTTTAAGCTTAAAGATACCAACATGCTTCAAAAGTATGTTTCTGAAGCTTACAAATACTCATTACTGTTTGTTGTTCCGATGTGTGTAGGTCTTGCGCTATTTGCCACTCCTACCCTGGCGGTTCTATACTTTAAAAATCCCGCTTATGTTGCTGGGGCAATTGCATTGTCCATTTTATCATTAGGAATGACATTTTATTCAATTTTTGCTATTTCAACAAGTATTATTCAGGGAATAGGCAATCCGAGAATTCCAATGTACATTCTAGTTGGAGGGGCTATTGTCACAGGTGCTTTGAACTGGTATCTGGTTCCGTTTCTTGGAATTGCCGGTGGTGCGCTGGCTACAAGTATTGCATGCTTGTTGATGATGATTCCATGTGTCTATTTGGTATTTAAATTAACACAAACCAAAGCCCCTACCAAGGCAGTAATCAAAATTATAGTTGCTTCTGCTATCATGGGTGCTTTTGCATGCATAATTCCAAAAAATACAATTTGGCTCTTCCCAGGAATATTTGCATGCATGATAGTTTATTTCTTTGCCTTGATTTTGGTCAAATTCTTCCAGAAAGATGATATTGAAAGCCTGAAAAGTCTATCATCAAAATTCGGCCCATTATCCAAGGTAGTTGTTAAAGTTCTCGACCTTGTTGAAAAGCTAGAGTTTAGAAATTAATTTCTTTCGATATGAAAAAATTATTAAATTTATTTTCGAGTTTCAGCATTCTAGAATAAATAGAAAAGTTATTTAATAATAAGAAACATATATAAAACCATTATATTTCGGGGGATATATAATGGCTGATGTTAAAGCGGGTGTTGAATACAAAATCAATGTAGATGGTAATTCCTTTTTGTTGGATAACAAAAAATACCAGTTATTACAATCTATTTTAGATACTGGTTCTTTAACTAATGCTTCTAAGGAAATTAAAGTATCATATAGGACTGCATTAAACTATATTGAAAAAATGGAGTCAACACTCAATGTTAAAATTGTAAATACAACAAAAGGTGGAAAAGGCGGAGGTGGAGGAACCTCACTTACTGAAGAGGGTTACTCTATCTTGAAAGAATGTAAGAAAATCAATGCTATTATGGAGCTTCACAAGGATGTTAATGAAATTGAAGCTGAAATTGTTGACATTAATGATGTTAAAGGCGTAATGACAATTAAGATGGATCAGTTTGAAATCAATGCTCCATTAAATAGGAATTATGTTATAGGGGATAAAATTCTAGCTTTAATTAGTTATGACAATATCTTTTTAATGTTAGAACCTCAAACTTCAAGCATACGCAATATTCTTAAAGGTCAGATTGTTGAGATGAAACTCGAAAACGAGATAATTCGCGTTAAAATTAATGTTGGTGGAGTTGTTCTGTGCTGTGACATTACTGTTTCCGCTGAAAAAGAGTTAAATCTTAATATTGGTAAAGAAGTGTATGTTGGATTTAAGGCAATGTCTGTTGCTACATTAAAACTATAAATTTTCGAGGCGATATTCATGTTACAAATTTTAGTCGATGAGGATGAATGTATTGGTTGTGGTAATTGTTATGATATTTGTCCAAAGGCAGCTAAAATTTGGAAGGTAGACCGTGTTGCACATATATTGGATTTAAGATATTGTCATGTTTGTACCTTATGTGCAATGGAATGCCCTGCAGATTGCATTAAAATTATACGTCCGGGCGAAGAAGCTTAAATCCTTTAAGCTCAAATTAATTATATGATAGGTTAGATTATGACTAGAAATGCAAATGTTTCAAGAAAAACATCAGAAACTGATATCAATATCAAAATGAATCTTGACGGAACCGGTGAGTATGATATTTCAACCGGCGTAAATTTCTTCAACCACATGATGGAATCATTTTCAAAGCATAGTATGGTTGATTTGGATATTCAAGCGACTGGGGACATTGAAATTGATGACCACCACACAGTAGAAGATATTGGAATCTTACTTGGCGAAGCATTCTATGAAGCCATTGGAGACAAGAAAGGAATCAAAAGAATGGCTCACGCGATTGTCCCTATGGATGATTCCGTTGCGACAGTTGCTATAGATATTAGCGGTCGCAGCTATTGCAATATGAATCTTGATTTTAATAATGAGAAAATTGGAGACATGACATCTGATGTTGTAGTTCACTTCTTCGAATCCTTTGCTTCAAGTGCCAAGGTAAATATTTACGGTACTGTTGAAGGAGCGAATGACCACCATAAGGCTGAAGCTGTTTTTAAGGCATTTGCTAAATCTATAAAAGAAGCAATTAAAGTTGAACATGATCAGATTCCTTCTACAAAAGGAGTATTATAGCTAATTTATTTAGCTATCTTTTTTTAATTTTTTTTTAATAAAACAAGTTGAATTCTTTTTTTAAAAAATAGCATAGCTATTGCAAGTTAATTTTTGAAAAAATAGTAAAAAAAATAAAAAAATGAAGTAGCAGTAATGCTACTTATTGTGGTTTTGAGATTAATTCTGTTTTACAACCTGGGTTTCCTTCTTTCATGTGAGGGGTTCTTAAAACAGTATCATTTGCTTTTTCGATTTCTCTTGCTTCTTGTGCTAATTTAGCAGCACATGCAGCAATTTCGTGAGCAGCAGCTACTAATGGGATGAAGTTTTCGAAACCTTTGGTCATGAAACAACCTTTCATGTCTAAGTTTGCAACGGATCCAGCCATTTCGTATGCAGCAATAGCTTTTGCTTTTGCGTATGGGTTTGCGAATCCACCAGCTTCTGCAGCTTTTTCAGCAGTAATGATGAGTTTAGGTAATTCGATTTCTTCGCCTGCGTCAGCTTGAGCGATTACAGCGTCGATAGTTTTTTGGACTAATCTTAATGCTCCGGTTTCAGCTAATACTTTTAAGATGTCGGAGTTGAAGATAGCCATTTCAGTTGGGTCTAACCATTCTCTTTTTGCACCAATCATTGGGTCAGACATTACGATGATGTATCCTAAACCTTGTTCGTCCATTTCATCTTTCTTACCTTTACCAGGTGCGTCACCAATGATAATAGCAGGAACATCTTTTTCAGATAATAATTCTCTTGCTTTAGCTGGTCCAGGTGCTCCTGGGTTTGGGCTAATGAAGATTGCGAAGTCAGGTTCGAAAGCGTCTATTTTAGGTACGACGTCTTCTACTTGTTCAGGGTTCATTTTTGCTCCAGATCCAAATGTTCTTACATCGATATTTGGTCTGTCTGCTCTTTCGTCTAACAATAGGTCAATTACTGGTGAAGTACCAATATTACCACTTTTAATAATAGCAATTTTTACTACCATAATTTAGTCTCCTTTTTCGATATTTATAATTTTAATTAAGAAACTATTTAAGTTTTATTATTTAAGATTTTTAATTATTGTATTAATTATTTCAGTGAATGTTATCCATAATTAAAGATAATCAAAAAATAATATACAATAATGTATTTTTTTTAAAATTTTTTGAGTAAAATAATGTTAGATATGCCAAAATTAGTGCAAATAATTACTATTAAAATTATGAAAAAGTAGACTAAAATGTTGAAAAATTTTTAAAATAAGAATGAGTGGTTCCGACGAGATTCGAACTCGTGATCCCCTCCTTGTAAGGGAGGTATCATACCACTAGACCACGGAA
>JAUNXN010000188.1:994-1656 GCA_030539795.1 Methanobrevibacter sp. | reverse complement strand
AATCTTTTTCATTGCTGACATAACTCATGGCGTGGATAGGAAAAGGGAATAAGGTCTGATAAAGTTCAGATTGTTGGCCTAATATCACAACTTCTAGGTTTTTGCAAAAATTCGGTTGTTCTTTTGCTAATATCTCACATGCTTTTACAAGATAGTCAATTCCTTTTCTTTTGTCTGTAGTTTTCATTGAACCAAACAAAAGTAATTTCTTATCTTGAGGTAATTGTAGATTTTCTCTAGATAATTTTTTATTTCTAGGTTTAAATAAATTAGTGTTAATAGCATTAGGTATATTCGTTACGAAATGATTTTGGAATAAATGACTTTCTTTGGCCATTTTTTCCAACCATTGGCTACATGCTACGAAGCTGATATGACTTCCTTCCAACATTTTCTTTTTCTTGTTGAATGTTTGGTAGGAAAGATCCTTTGAACTACCTTTATAGAGTAAAGGACAGTTTTTACATAGGGACATGTATTTTTTGCATTCTCCTGCATAGTGACAGATTCCTGTAAATGGCCACATATCGTGCATAGTCCATACGATTGGTTTGCCGGATTCAATGATGCGGCGAATGTCTGTTAATGACAGCATGCCTTGATTTATCCAATGTAAATGAATGACATCTGCTTCTTTAAATTCAGGTAAATTAGCGATGTTT
>JAUNXN010000188.1:0-984 GCA_030539795.1 Methanobrevibacter sp. | reverse complement strand
TCCAGATGACGATTCTTTCCCAGATGAACTGCCAGATTCTCCACAGTGATTTGGGTAGTCCGATGACGGTGATTTGTTCGGTCTGTTTGTCACGCACCAGCATCTTGGCCTGTATGCCATTGTTCCGCAAGGCATCCATCAGTCGGTTGGCAGCGATGGCTGCTCCGCCTGTTCTTTCGGATGTATTTATAATCAGTACTCTCATGTTTTTCGGATTTTTGCAAAGGTAGGTTTTTTTTTAGGAAACTTGTGCAGGGTGTCCTCGATTTCTTTATTTTTTGCCGTTGTGTACCCCTTTTTGAGTTTGTGTTTTTTTTGTCCGTTTTTTGTGTAAACTCATTCCTCTTTGAATGGGGTTCTGAGGCATTATTAAATTATTTAATCAGTTGATTATAAAGATAATATAATTTTTAAATATAAAAATGAGCTTGCATATTTGGGTTCATAGGGTCCATAGGGTTCAGTGGACCTTTCACACGAGGATTTTTAGGTTTGGAAAAGCCCGTGTAAATTCTCCTGTGATAAGAAAAGACGGTGGTATTTTCCCATAAAGCGCTCGTCTTTTCCTTGAATTATGCAGACTTTAATTGCTGTAAAATCGGGAAATGTACCTTTTTAGTGCTTATTTTTATAGTGAAAGCCAGATAGAAGTCAAAAGTGTAAAAGCTGGGCCTACATTATGTCATTGTGCTTCTAATGTAGAAGACTATCGTATTACTGCATTTTTTTCACGACTGAAGGGTCCACGGGGACCTTTTGGACCTATGGACCCGAGTTAGACGGAAATAATTAGATTTGAATTTTAGTAACTATTTGATTGGCAGATTATTATACTATTCTAGCAAGTAATGAAATTCAGCTTGAATAGTCGATGATAAGCGAAAAAAACGGTCGTTTAAGTACAAACTCATTGAGGCTTGGAGAATGATGAAAAACTAAGTTTAGCAAAGGTAAGCAAAATCTTCCGATTCTTTATCGGTAACT
>JAUNXN010000187.1 GCA_030539795.1 Methanobrevibacter sp. | reverse complement strand
ATTTGTAGAACCTTTTGGACAGGTCTGACTTGAAGTCATTGCCTTCGCAGTTCAAATATTCATCGCTTTTCAAAAAGTCCTTCGGTATTTCTAGCTCATCGGTCAGTCGGCCTGCAACGTATCCGCAGTTCGGACATTCCTGAATCCAGACATGCATTGTTGATCTTTGCATTTCAGGAGGCCTCAGGTCCAAATCGGGATAACCCCAACTGTTTGTGCTCATCAAAGTTGGCTGCATTGATTTTTCTCCGCAGACACTGCACTCTCTTTCTATATCATTTATCATGGTCATGATTTTTACCTCGGTGTTTAAATGATAGACACAACTTGTATATATAGTTTTTTTAAAGAATTGTCCTGGTAAATTATTCTATGAATGGGAATGGAGTATAATTCTGATTATGCAGACAACTGGAACTGCAAGGCAATAACGCTTGAGAGTGAAGGAAAGTCTGTTGAGGCGCTCAAATCCTAGGACATTGCATTGACTATTGCCGTCGGCGATGAAAAAAGAAGTAGGAAAGAAAATGATAATGATGATTCCGATTATCCCGGAAGGACACCCCATTTCATAAAAGATGTTGATGAGATAATGCCAATCGTTTGGGGATATGAAGGGAATCATTAAATTAAATCATTTCTATCATTATTTTAAATTTTATTTGTCTGATGTTGGCAAATCTCTAAATCTCAGTTTGCCTGTCAATGGAGCCATCAATATCTTACCACTGCCTCTGTAGACATTGACCAATCCTTCACCTGAAACCGCTGAACTAACAAATGATTTTCCGGATTTTTCAACAGTCAGCTCCAGTTCGCTAGTCCATGCGATTGCCATAGGTCCATCAATTGAGACGGTATCATTTTCCAACTCAATAATAATGAGTTCCTTATATGGAATTCTTGATTCAAGACAGACATGCCCGTTTCCATGCAGTACCGTATTGAACAGTCCTTCAGATGCCGCAAGTGCACTTGATAAATTAGTCCTTTTTTTAACTGACAGTTCTACAGACTTTTCAGCAGCCAAAAACAGGCCGTCATCAATCATCAGGTTGTTGTTCCAGTCATTCAAATCCAGCAGGATGAGATGCTTGTAGGTCTGTTCTGTCACAAGATATCCGTCACCGCTGTACTCAGGTTTGACGGTGGTCTCTCCTGTAACCGTTGACTTCAGGAATTTCTTTCCGAAATCACCAATTCCTTTAATTCCTGATGAAAGCTTATTTGATCCGCTCATCCATTGCATGGCTCCCGCTTGAAGATAGATTCCGGAAGTCTTGCTCAAGTCGACTACAAGCTGTCTTGGCCTTACGTTCATTTGGCTTGAGAAATATTTCATCATCGCCTCGCCGGGGGTGACGCTCAAATCCTTTTCGTATTCGATGATTCTAAAGGGACCCTGTTCGTCAAGTACCTTGATGTTGTCGTTTTCACCAATGAAATTTCTTATTTTGATGCTGCTTCCCGCTTTTACGGCAGGATTTTTTAGATTGGTTCCGCATTCGCTGCAGAATTCTGAATCGTCATCCAGCTCTGCACCGCAGTTCGGACAGTATTTAACCATATTTTCACCTCATTTTTAAATAAAATCGCTTTTAGGCCTTGCCTCAATTCCAAATTTTTCATACATTTCACGAGTTTTGGGATTGGATTC
>JAUNXN010000186.1 GCA_030539795.1 Methanobrevibacter sp. | reverse complement strand
GAGTCTGTAAAATTTTATAGGCTTATTTAATTTTTCCATGTATTTCTGTCCAATTTTCCATTTGGTAGTCTAAAAAGGTTAGAATTCCGTTTTTAGTTTTATATAGTTTCTTTATTTTTTCTGGATTGGTTTGTCTATAGTAATTTTCTACTTTGTTGGATGTTTTTTCTATTTTTTCATCATCTAAGTGTTGTACGTATCTATGAAAGTGATTTATGATGTGTTTTCTTATGAAATCTTTTAATACTGCCGGTATGGCCATGTATTTTTGTAAATATTGTTTAAATTCATTTATTGCATCTTTTACAGAGTTTTGTCTAAAACAATTTTTTAATTCTTGTGCATTATCGTAGATATTTTGTCTTTGTTTTCCATTTATCTTGTTTCGTCTGCAATAGACTTTTAATTTGTGATTTATTGTTTGGAACAAATGAAATGTGCATAATTGATGATTTACATTTATTTCATCAGCTACATTTCTATACATTGGAAATAAGTCTGTTGTTAAGCAAATAAATGGTTTATCTTTGGTTGATTCTAAAATAAATTCTTTTGTATTTTTTGGAATTCTACGTCTTACAATCTTTTCTGAGACTGGAATATTGAGTATTGCATCATATAAAGTTAATCTGTAGTGTCTAACTCCATTAAGCCTTAAAAATTGCTCATCATATAAATAATAGCCCGAATAATCGAATTCTTGGTTATCAATTTTTTCTTCATGATTTTTGTTTGACCAATTCTTGATTGTTTGATGAGATACTCGAATTCCAAGGAATATTTCAAAGTATTTACTGATTTTTCGAAGTGATTGGTATCCAATTTTCATTATTCCAGGAATTTTATCAATAATTTCTTGTAAAAACTGTTTATTATTTTTTATTAATGGATTATTGTAAATTCCAAATTTCTTTCCACAATTCTTACACTGATATTGCTGTTCTTTAAATTCTGTTGTTTTTCCATTAATATTTTGCTTATTTTTAGTTATAGTTCCTTTTTTAATTATTTTATGAGACCCACAATGCGGGCATACAGCAGTAACATATGAAAATACATTATTTTCATCTAAAAATAGTTTTTGATTGGAATTTTCAATTTCAGGAGTTTTATTGAGTCTTTCTGAAATAATTTTCTCGGGATCAATATTTTCCTCTGAAAAATCAAAAAGTTTAAGTTGTATGAAGTTTATATTACAATTGAGGACAGATTTAATATTAGTTTGCATAAAATATAATTTGTCCTCACTTATTTAAGTAATTTACTATTTTTTAACCAATAAATTTAAAAACAAAGAAAAATTTGAACGAATTTTCATCGAAGTGAAACTTCAAGTGTAAAAAATTAAATTTTAAAAAAGCCTATAAAATTTTACAGACTCTTTTTTTACAAAAATTTATATAATATTTATTTAAAAAATAATAGCATTAAATATAATTCAATTCTTTTTTGCGGTGTTTTAATGCGTGGAAATTTATCAAATGACATAGTCTCTATTAAAATCGAAGATGGAAGTAAAAGACCAATAGCTTTACATGAAAAAAGTATGTTTGGTAAAATTGAAGCAGATTATCTTCAGCTTTCTTTAATAGAAGCAGGTTATTTACTTGAAAAAGGTCGCTTAGATATTTATGAAGATGATATTGAATGTACTGTTGGT
>JAUNXN010000185.1 GCA_030539795.1 Methanobrevibacter sp. | reverse complement strand
TTGAGGATGTGACACGAAGTCACTATTTTTTTAATTTTATTTTGCTTATTTTTCCTTTAATTTTATATACTATGAAGTATAATCTTTTATTATAGATATTAATCTTTATGGTTGTTTTATTTATGGTTTTGAAAGATGATAATATTAATCAGACTATGTTGGTCCCTATGGACTTGCGAAACTTGATTCCTAAAGATCATCCGTGCTATTTTATTAAAAATGTGGTTGATTTAGTTGATTGTTCGAAAGCGAACCAGGAATTTCGTGGAACTCCTGGTGAATTTGCTTATCCTCGAGAATTATTGCTCAGGCTCATTTTAATGAGTGTTTTCGATGGTGGATTGTCTTCAAGGGAAATAGAAAGAAAAACACGAACTGACATTGCATATATGTATCTTGCAGCGATGGAAAAACCATCATATCGAACAATAGCAAGATTTAAAGTCGAATATTCGGATTTAATTGACGATGCATTTAAAACAACCATTAAAATTGCAAAAGATAATGATTTAATCAAAATCCATCATTTGAGCTTGGATGGAACTAAAATCAAAGCAAAAACATCAATTAATAAATTAACTGATGAAAATCAAATCAAAATCATGAAAGAACACTTGAAAAAAAGTATTGAATTAGATCATGAAGAAGATGAAGAATTGGGCGATGAATCAGGAAACAGCGTTCCAGAATCATTAACTGACAAAGAAAAATTCAAAGAAACAGTAAAAGAAATAGAAGAATCAACTAAAAGTAATAGAAACAAAGATAAACTTCGTTCTTCAAGTTTAAATCTTTTAAAACAAGCAAAAGAACATCCTGAAGATGTTTTAAAAAAACTCAATGAACTCGAAGAAAAAGTAAAAGAATCACCAAAAGACGTAATCAGTATCAATGACCCTGATGCACGCTTGATGAAGAATAAAAAAGGTAAATGGGAATGGGATTACAATGCACAAATCATTGTAGACGAATACAAAGGAATAATACTCACATCATACGTAACACAAAATCCAACAGACCATTTCGAACTAATTCCATCAATAGAACAATTAGAAAGCAATTTAGAAGGAATTTACGATGAAATGCCTTCCAATTTCCAATTCAGTGCCGATAATGGATACTCTACAGATGAAAACACAACCTATCTCGAAGAAAAAGGACTCGATGGATACATATCCACAAGAAAACTCTCAAGAAAAGAAAAAAAGTACAATTTATGGGATAAACCATTCCAAAAAGACAATTTTACTTACGATGCTGAAATTGAAACCTATATCTGCCCTTTAGGAGAAATTTTATATCGAAGAAAAACATATGAATACAAAAACAAACAAAGAACAAGTTATTGGACAAATGAATGTAAAAACTGCATTATGAAAGAATTTTGCTGTCAAAAAAACAATTATAGAATAATTCAAGACTATGGAAACCCTTCCAAAATCAGAATGCAACGGAAAATGGAAACTGACTGGGCGCAAAAAATCTACAAAAAACGATCAAAAACAGCAGAATTACCCTTTGCACACCTAAAACAAAACATGAAACTACATGAATTCACCACAACAGGAATAAAAAATACAAATACCGAATTCAAACTATACACAATCGGACACAACCTAAAAAGAATATACAACGAAATAAACAGAAAAAACAACTAAAAATAAGAAAAATTA
>JAUNXN010000084.1 GCA_030539795.1 Methanobrevibacter sp. | reverse complement strand
ATTTTAATTGAGTTATCTACATGAAAAAATAAAAAAAGTATAGAGATTAAAAATAATCCCTATTTAATGGTTACTTTAATTTTTTTGCTAGATGCTTTGTAGGTTTTATCGCCTGCAAAACTGACTTTAGCAGCGTATTTTCCTTTTTTGGTTAATTTGATGGTAAATTTAGCTACGCCTTTTGCATTGGTTTTTGCGGTGTATGTTTTACCATTAACTTTTAAGGTTACCTTTTTACCAGCTTTGAGATAAGTTTTCTTATCGTATGGGTTTTTGACTGTTTTTAAGGTTACGCTGATTGTTTTTGTTTTTGCTTTAGCTTTGAATGCTTTGTTTGCTGCAGTGATTGATGTGGATTTTTTAGTAACTGTCAATTTGGATGAAGCTAAAGGAGCAGCATTGTATTGATCATCACCTTGGAATGATAATGCGTAAGTGTATGTGTTAGCGGCAGCTAAGTTAACTTGCAATCCAGCCCTTCCTTGTTCATCAGTAGTTACGTTATAAATCGGACCGTTTACAGCAATTTGTACAGTCTTGTTAACTAACGGATTACCGTTAATGTCGGTTAATACTGCATAGAAGAAGTCTCCTCTTTCACCAGCATAATAATCAGTAGCAACACGACTGAATTTAGCATCGACAGTAATAATAGTGTCAATTCTGGTTGGAACAGCCTCAGACACTACAATTGAACTGGTAGATTGAATAGGAGCGTAATCTCCTAAACCATCGAAATCAGCAACAGCAGTGTAATTACCAACAGTTAAGTTTAAGTCAAATACAGCAACACCTTTTTCATCAGTATCAGCACTTAAAAGAACATCGCCGATTTTAACTGAAATAGTTTGGTTAGCTATAGCATTGTTATCCTCATCTTTAAGAACGACAACATATTTACTACCGTCACCTACTTCCATATTAACATCAGGAGCTGCTAAAATTGATTTGAGATTTGGAGTGTTGTTGTAAACTGCTTCACCAGTTACATTAACAGCAGCATCTCCTTTGGATTTATTTGAAATTAAATAGTTGTCATGCATTGAAGACACATTGCCCGCAACTTTAACTGCAAAATCACCAGTTGATCTAATATCATTGTTGTTTACAGTAGCATTTCCTGAAGCAATTTTAACACCAACAGTTTCAACACCGAATGCTTCCCAAACGGACTCATTACCCACATTGCTACCTTTTGCTTCGATAACATTCTTTTCAATGTTTAAGCTAGAAGCTGCACTAGCAATACCTGTTGTATAATTACCAGTAAGAAGTACTACGTTGTCTGTAACATTACTGTCAACATCACCTAAAGAGAAACCAAATACATTGTAAGCATCACCCACAATTAGGTTCTCGGTATAATTTGCTTTAACATCTGCTCCATTCATACCTGAATAAATAGCATATGCTGAAGTATTAGCCTTAACACTAATAGTATTGTACTCAACCACACCGCTAGCAGGGCCTTCAATGTCAATACCATTAGCATAATAATTACCTTTAGTATCAATTTCATTCTCTCTGATTACGAAATCATTACCAGACATGACAATACCATAAATGTAAGTTTCACCAACAGCATCAATATCATTATTAGTAATTACATCATCATTTGAATTTTTGAAATCAACGACATAAATGGTATCATAAGAACCAACAACATCACCTAAAGTAACATTAACTTTATTACTGTCAAATAGAACACCATTAGAACTGTCAAAGACTATTCCTTCACTAATAGGGAAACTTACCCAGTTACCAGTACCGGCAGGAACTTCAACCCAAGAAACATAGGATGAAACCAACTCTAAATCAAATGTATTGTTAAAAATGATTGCATCAGTCGCATTACCAAGATAAACAGCATTATTTATACCAGTACCTTTAGTAGTACCCTGATAATCAACAGTGTTATTTAAAATTCCTAATTTAATAGTATCTTCAGCATAAATACCGAAAGCATCTTTATCCTCATTAGCAACAGTGTTAACGAAGTTATTTTCTATATCCGCACTGGAATTAACAATATAAATTCCTTTGCCTTGACCGGAAATAATATTGCTGGTTATGTCTGCATCACCTTTAATGACTTTAATAGCGACAGTTTCAACACCAAATGCTTCCCAAATACTTTCATTACCAACTTCAGAAGATAATAAAAAGATATCGTTGCCTGTAATATTTACACTAGAACCTCTGTAAGCAATACCTGTGGTATAGTTACCGGTTAAATCAATATCATTTTCTTCGAGATTGCTTTCAACATCACCTAAAGAGAAACCGAATACATTGTAAGCTTCTCCAGTTATTTTATTGCCGGTATAATTAGCTTTAACATCTGCTCCATTCATACCGGAATAGATGCCATAAACGGATGTAATGGCTTTGACATCAATTACGTTGTTTTCAACTACTCCTGCGGCAGGACCTTCAATGTCAATACCGTTAGCATAATAATTACCTGTAGAAGTAATATTATTGGATCTGATTGTGAAATCGTCACCGGAAAGAATAATTCCGTAGATGTATGTTTCACCAACAGCATCAATCTCATTATTGGCAACTATTGTTCCATTGGAATTTTTGAAATCGACAACATAAATGGTATCATAAGAACCAACGACATCACCTAAAGTAACATCCACAATGTTACCATCAAATACAACACCATTGGAAGAATCAATGACGATTCCTTCACTGACAGGGCTGCTTACCCAATTACCTGAACCGGATGGAATTTCAGCCCAAGGAACGTAAGATGAAACAAGCTCTAGATCAAATGTGTTCTCAGCGAGTATTGCATCAGTAGCATTATAAAGGTAAACAGCATTGTTTACACCTGTACCTTTAGTAGTTCCCTGATAATCAACAGTGTTATTGGAAATAATTAATGCAATAGGATTTTCAGCATAAATACCGAAAGCATCTTTATCATCAGTAGCAACAGTATTTATGAAGTTATCTGCTATATTAGCAGTGGAATTAGCAATATAGACTCCTTTGCCTTGACCGGAAATAATATTGCTGGTTATGTCTGCATCACCTTTAATGACTTTAATAGCGACAGTTTCAACACCAAATGCTTCCCAAATACTTTCATTACCAACTTCAGAAGATAATAAAAAGATATCGTTGCCTGTAATATTTACACTAGAACCTCTGTAAGCAATACCTGTGGTGTAATTACCTTCAAGGTCTACGGAATTATTAATGATTTGACTGTCGACATCTCCTAAAGACATACCGAAGACATTGTATGCTTCAGCTTCAATATTATTATCAATATAATAACCGCTAACATTAGCGCCGTTCATGCCTGAATAAATAGCATAAGCGGATTGAACACTTTTTACAGAAATATTATTGCTGTCAACTACTCCGCTAGCAGGACCTTCAATGTCAATACCGTTAGCATAATAAACATCAGATTCTGAAGAAATGACGTTGTTGTTTATATTGAAGTTTTCACCGAAAAGAATAATTCCGTAAATGTAAGTGTGACCAAATGCATTGATAGTGTTGTTTTCAATCAAACTATAATCAGCATTCTTGAAGGAAACAGCATAAATTGTGTCATACCCACCTACAACATTATTATAAGTTACATCAATTGTGTTATCTCTTAATTGTACGCCTTCGGAAGAATCTACCACAATACCTTCACTAACAGGAGCACTTACCCAATTTCCGGATCCTGTAGGAACTTCAGACCAAGGAACATAACAAGAAACTAAGGAAATATTGAATTTGTTTCCTGAAATTATAGATCCATTGGAATTTCTGATACTGATAGCATTATTAACATATGATCCGTCTGTTGCACCAACATAATTAATTGCATTGTTAATCAAGTTTAAAAAATTAACGTTTACTGCTTCAACTGCAATATTGTCTGGTGCACCACCTATATCTTTAAAATCAATTTTTACATTGGATATTGTTACATCAGAAATAGGATCCTCTTCCAAACCTCCAATGAAAAGAGCATTGATATGTTTAGTTTGATTTATTGTAAATCCTGAAAAAGTAACATTGCTAGAATCAATGAGAATGTCAGGATTAATTAAAACCGCTTCATCACCAGTTATCTTGAAAGGGCGGTCGACTGATAAATTCAAATCTTCAAAAGTGCCCTTAAATATTAACTCATCAGCAGTAATGTTTTCATTAATGCCCCCATCCGGAGAAACAACATCATTAAGATTATCATTTGTTACAACAATACTTTCACTTTCACTAAGCGCCTGCACATCTTCTTCAACGGCAAGCACTTCTTCATCAATAGCTATTTCATCATCGACTGCAATTACATCGGTAACATTATCATCAGCTGCAAAAGTAGCGCCTAAAGACAACATTACTAAGCAAAGCATGATTAATGAAATAAACAAAGTTTTTGTCTTAATATTCTCCACCTCATTTAATATATATTAAATAAAATTAATAGCCTGAATAAAATTTATAAAACGAAAAACGACTATTATTTAATATTATATGATTTAAAAATATTTAAATTTATATAAACCCAAATTGAAAAAAAAGTAAAATGAAGGTTATAAAATAACCTTATTTTTTAATTTGAATGGTATTCTTTACACTGCATCCTCCATAGGTGGATGTGATAGCGTATTTTCCAACTTTTAAATTCTTTAAAGTTAAAGTTGCAATACCCTTTTTACTGGTTTTTGCTGTGTATTTTTTACCTTTGAATTTGAAAGTGATTTTCTTACTTTTCAAAATCTTACCGTTCTTATTCACTAATTTAACTGTAAATTTAGTGGTTTTAGCTTTTTTCTTAACAATATTTTTAGCGATTAAAGTAGGCTTAAAGGTAATCTTTTTAGATATTGAATAACCATTGAATGTTGTTTTAATGGTATATTTTCCGGCTTTCAGTTTTACGGAATATGTTGCATAACCGTTTTTATCAGTTTTAACAGACACAGCTTTCTTACCAGTGACTTTAAATGTAACGTATTTGCCTGCACCAACAGATTTTCCATATACATCAACTGCTCTAACTTTGTATTTTACAGTAGTTCCATAGTATACGGAATAGTTTTTAGCACCTGTGATTAATGGCTTTTTAGTTACTTTCAATGTTGAAGTGGCATTTGCATCATTATAGTTAGCTACACCATTGACATTTGCAGATATCTGATGAGATCCATCATTTAATGTGAGAGGAACTGTATATGACAATGTTGCTATACCATTTTCATCAGATATTGCATTTCCGATAGGTGTGGCTCTTCCTGCAGAATTCAACCTATAGAATTCAACAGTAGCTCCCTTAATGGAATTTCCAAGTTCATCTGAAACGGTAGCAACAATATTGCCTGTGTTGCCTTGCTGAATGGAAGCATTTTTTATAGCAATTTCAATATTTCCTTTCTCTACAATAGCGGTCAAACCAACAGTGACAGATTTATAATCTTCTTTAACTAATTTAGCAGAAAATGCGTATTGAGAAGGAATATATGAAGTATCAAATTCATATTTGGCACTTGCAACACCATCAGACACTTTTACTTGATCAAATTCATTTTTATCTGCATCGTAAAATGTTATGATTCCACCATCAAGCTCCTTATCTAAGTTCAATATGAATTCACCAGTGCCCAAATATGGGACATTGATTTTTGTTCCTGTTGGGCGAACTACATATTTATAATTCTCAGAAACATTGTTGTTTTTAGAATTGCTTACTGCCTTGTTTCCAATGCCTTTTTCACTATCCAATAAATTGCCTACAATAACATTATCTATTGCTGCATCATCAAGCAATACTGCATATCCCTTATTTGACACAATCTCATTGTCTTCTATGTAATTTTCTGTTGAGTTGGCCATTAAATAAAGTCCTGCATTGCCTGTACCAATGGAATCTAAAATTCTGACGGTGATTTCTTCACCATTACCATTGGCATTGACCTTATTACTTGAAATATGATTATTGTTACCGTTCAGGAATATGATGCCGTATACGTCCTTACCGTTTGCATTTACAACATTGCTTAAAACATCGTTATTATTTGAACCATATCCTTCAATTCCATAAACCGCTTGTGAATTTAAGGTTAGATTATTGTTGGAAACGTGAGACTTGTGGGACATTTCAAAGTAAATACCATAAGTGACTGCATCTGATTTTAAATCTATGATATTGCCTTCGACAAAGGTATCTTCTGATTCATCACCGATAATAATACCTTCAACGCAGTAAATTCCTTCAAGAGTGATTTGATTTTCAATGAATGAATTGTTAGTGGCACCTTGACCTTCAGGGGCATTATGGCCAGTATAATATCCTAATACACCCATTCCATAAATGTAATTATCTTTGCTTTTTACGTGAACATTATTTTTTGAGAATGTATTGTTATGGCTATTGAAGTATAAATCGATACCCACAATTGAGTTTTGAGAGGACTTATTGCCTGTGGTTGATTGCTGTTGGCTTAATTTTGATGTTACGTTAACATCGTTTCCGGAAACTATGTTGTTAGATGAGTATAATAATAATATTCCGTAGGTTTGATAAATTTCAGAAACAACATGTGCGCCATCCATACAATATTCATTGCCGTCAACACAGTATGATTTACCGTCAATAACAAGCTCTCCACCATCAATACAGTATGATTTTCCATCAATAACAAGCTCATTACCGTCCGAACAATAT
>JAUNXN010000013.1 GCA_030539795.1 Methanobrevibacter sp. | reverse complement strand
TTACTCGCATTAATCGGTTCCACCGGAAGATACGTAATTAAAAGAGTATGGAAGAAAAACGGTGAAATCGCAGCTGCAGTAAGTACTGAAAGATTAAACTTAATGGCTGGCGAATACGTAGGTAAAGACGACCCAGTATGTATCGTAAGAGCACAATCTGGTTTCCCTGCAAACGGTGAATGTGTAGATCCATTTGCATTCCCACACATGGTAAGTGGATGGATGAGAGGATCCCACAACGGTCCAATGATGCCTGTATCCGAAGCAGAAGCAAACCCAATCAGATTTGACGGACCACCTAGAGTAGTAGGATTAGGTTTCCAAGTAGCTAACGGTGAATTAATCGGTCCTGTAGACTTATTCGATGACCCTGCATTCGACCCAACCCGTGAACAAGCTGCTAAAATCGCAACTTACATCAGAAGACACGGTCCATTCGAACCTCACAGATTACCTGCTGAAGAAATGGAATACACTTCACTTCCTGGTGTAATGGAAAAATTAGAATCCAGATTTGAAGACATGGATGACTAAATTTAAGAGATTTTTATCTCTTCTTTTTTTTACTTTTTTTTAATACTTAATGAATATCTATTTTTTGAATTCTTCTAAAAATTCTCTGAATATGCCTATAAAATTAGAATAATCGTCATTTTGAATATAATCTTCCAAATCAAAAAGGATGATTTCAATATTTTCTATTTTGTCTTTAAGGGGATATGCATCAAATTCAGGATTATAATAAACATCCTCGGAAGCGCTAACAATTAATGTTTTTGCTTTGATGTTGGATAATTTATCTTCTGCATCATAGTTTAATATAGCGGTATTCTGATATCTGAAATCATAGATGTCTCTAGATAATCCTTCATAAATAAAACTGTCCATATATAAATCAATTTCATCTCGAGTATACTCATAAAATACTTTTTTAGGATAATATACAGAATAAATCAACGAATTGATTGAAAGCATAATTTTGGATAGCTCTTCACTATAAACGGGATTAAAATAAGCATCGGATGAGTCGATTATGCTATTTAAAGTTTTAGAAATAATATATCTATAGCCGCCTGTTTTAAATGAGCTGTTTCCAACCATCATAAATTCCAATTCATCAGGATATTCGCATGCCCATGTGAATGTTTCATAACCTCCGATTCCCATTCCCATAACGCCCACTACTTTTGTTATATTAAATACTTCTTTTAAAAGCTTTCTTTTAAAATTTACACAATCTTTAATTGAATAATGGGGGAATTCAAATTTTAAATTTGTTGTAGATGGGGAGCATGATTCAGAATAACCTAATGAAGTAATTGATATACAAAAAAAGTTAAAGTCAGATAATTCACTTTTAGGACCAATCAATTGATATAAATTTCCAACGGATAGGCAATTTCCATTAAAGCTATGGCAATATACGATGGCATTGATTATATTGCCGTCTTCATCATATTTCGGAGTTCCTCGGGTAGTATATTCTATTTCAACATCATGAAGGACTTCTCCGCTCTCAAATTCGAATTCATCGAAAATATATTTCTTATAACCTAACTTTGAATCATCAATCATATCTGTCCCATATTATTTGTATATTAAACAATATATAAAAATTGTTAGTGCTATTTTATAATTTTTAATATTTTGTATAGTATTTTTGACAAAATATGATTTTTGGATAATGTAGTGGAATGTCATATAAAATTGAAATATCCTATTGGAATATGGTGATTGGTTGTGAATGATGCTGAAACCGAAAAACAAATGTTGATTAGAAAAACCTCCAATAAACGTTTCCACAAGCAATAATATTATTTTTTTTAAATCATGCTCTATGGGCGGTTATTATTGTAAAACTGCTTGAATTGATGGTTATAATGCATTCGTCAACAGCAACATAATAGTTTTTACCTTCTTTGGTAACTACTGAATTGTCCTGCTTAAGCTTGGAAATGCAGTAGCCGACAGGCTCAGCATTAATTCCTAAATTTTTCTGTATTCTTCCGACTCCCATTTCTGTTGTATGAATTTTGTCAATATTTTCCAAAAGCGCTTCCTTATGCATTTCATCACCCTGTTTTTGCATTTCGGTTAATGCCATGATTAGTTATTTATATGTTACATTACTATTTAGTATTATGTCATTTTTAAAATTCATTCTTAAAAATCCATTCAGGAGAAAAAATAGTGCAATTCTAGCTATTGTAGGGATTGCAATTGGTATAATAGTAATTGTTGCTCTTGGTGGAATCACAGATGGTTTGGTCAATACCTTTGAAGATACAATTCATGCAGGAGGTGCTGACTTTTCAATTTCAGGTAAGGAAACTGGGGATTCGGCTTATGGAACCAACACCATCGATGCAAGTTGGACAGATAAGATTGCAAATGTTTCAGGCGTTGAAGAGGCTTACCCAATATATGTTGTTCTTACTTCGGTTGGTGAGGATTACATGAATACTTTAATCGGAATTGATCCTAATGGTGCGACATTAGCGGATATTTCAATGAAGGAAGGTAGAATCTTTGAAGATAATTCCTCGGAAGCCATATTGGGTGAAATTTATGCGGATGACAATAATTACTCTGTAGGGGATGACATCAAGATTGACGGCGAAGACTTTGAAGTTGTCGGAATCTACGAAACCGGCGATCAGAATATGGCTGGCGGAGTATTCACATCAATTTCCAAAGTTGGAGATTTGATGGATGATGAGGATTCAATCTCAAACATCTACGTAAAAGTCGAAAAAGGTGCAGATGCGCAGGAAGTGGCTGATAGGATTGATGCCGAATATGGAGACAACATTACAACAATCACTTCAGTCATGGAGATGACTCAGATGGCTGACATGCTGAACATGCTTCAGGCATCAACTTGGGCGATTTCACTTTTGGCTATTGTGGTCGGCGGTCTTGGCATCATCAACACAATGCTGATGTCAGTGTTTGAGCGAACCCGTGAAATTGGCGTTTTGAAAGCTGTCGGATGGTCTAATAAAAGGATTCTTGGAATGATTGTAGGGGAATCATTGGTGATTACAATTGTTTCAGCAATCATCGGATCTTTAATCGGATTTTTCGCATGCACTCTTTTAGGTCCGCAAATGGGAATAGAACCATTGTTCACACCAAAAATATTCATTCAGGCATTTGCGATAGCTATTGTTGTTGGAATTATAGGAGGGCTTTATCCTGCAATCAAGGCAGTTAAATTGCCTCCAACAGAAGCATTAAGGTATGAGTGAGGCGGTATTATGAATGCTGTAGAGATAAAAGATTTATATAAAAGCTATGAGGACGGCAAAATCAAGGCATTGAATGGGGTGAATCTCACAATTGAAGATGGTGAATTCGTGTCAATCATCGGTCCGTCCGGTTCAGGCAAATCAACACTCTTGAACATGCTTGGTGCATTGGATGTTCCGGATTCAGGTTCGATATCTGTTGCAGGCCATGACTTGAAAACCTCTAAGAAATTAAATGAGTTCAGAGCTGAAAGCATAGGATTCATCTTCCAATTGCATAACCTGATTCCAAACATCTCTGTTGTGGAAAATGTGGAAATTCCGATGTTTACACAAAAATTGTCATCAAAAGAGATGAGAAGCAAGGCATTGAAACTGTTGGATGATGTTGGCCTTAGGGACAAGGCAGACATAAAACCTAATAAACTGTCCGGTGGTGAACGTCAGAGGGTAGCTATTGCCCGCGCACTAGCAAACGAACCATCAATAATATTGGCAGATGAACCAACAGGATCACTAGATTCCAAGACAAGTAGCAAAATCCTTAAGCAACTAATCGATTTGCACGAAGATAAGAATGTAACATTGATTATCGTAACTCATGATATGGATGTAGCCAAACTTGCAGATAGGGTTATCGAGGTTTTGGATGGTGAGATAATATCCGCCGGTGATGATTCATTGATTAATAGTAAAATTGATGTTTAAACATTTAATTTTACTTTTCTTTTTTTTTAAAATTTAGTTATTTCCAAAATGGAAACCTCCGCCTCCAATGGCGGGAATATAATACAATTTTTACTTAAATGCAGTCAAAATAAAAAGAGTGGGAGGTTTAGATTAGATGATTCCATGAATCATCCTTAAGGCATCCAATAAACCGTGACTGTATTCGATACAACCGAATGCAGTCCTCATATCCTCTTTTTCCAAATAATATTTTGAATCGTTCCAGTAATCGATAGCCCTGTCATAAACTTCCTTCTCTTTTCCAACAAACTCGATATGGGCTACCTGATTCAAGTTTCTTTCTAATTTTGCAATGTCCTTTGATATCTTTTCAGGACTTTCCAATTCAGTCATTCAATTGCCTCCAAACATGTACTATTCTCTGTCCAACTGTAAAGTATGATAAGATTACCAATATGTAGATGATGTATGTAAAGTAGATATCTCCCGCAAAGTATCCGATAATTGCACCAATCATTAAGATAATCATACGAACTGCTCGCTCTGCAATTCCTATATTGCACTCAACTCCCTGTGATTCGGCTCTTGCCCTCACATAACTCACGCAGATTGCGGAATGAATTGCCAAAACGCCTACAAACCAATCGCAGTATCCTCCAAATATGATTCCTATGTATATTATCGCATCTGCAAACCTGTCCATTGTGGAATCGAGAAATGCACCGAATTTTGATGATTTTCCATGAAAACGGGCAATGGCCCCATCCATCACATCCAAAAATCCGGAAGCTAAAATGGCTATTGTTCCGATAAGTAATAATTTGTTTGCAAATCCGTAGGCTGCAAGCAATGCAACAAAGGGTGAAATTACTGTTACGACATTCGGGTTAATGTTTAAATTTCTAGCAATTGGATTCAATATTTTTGTTAATAGTGGTCTTAGACTTTGAAGCATAATTTATATTAGATATTTCATATAATATAATTGTTAGGTAAGTTAAAATGAAGATAATTAAAACAACTCTCGATTCGATTGATGAGAATATGATTAATGAAGCCATAAATGTATTGGCTGACGGCGGGATTGTATTGTATCCGACAGATACCGTTTATGGTTTGGGAGCCAATATTTTTGACAATCGTGCTGTTCGCAGGGTTTTTGAGATTAAACAAAGAAATGTATTAAAACCGTTATCAATACTTGTTTCAAATGTTGATTCAATCGATTTGGTTGCAAAGGTGTCTTTAAGTCAAAAAGAGGTTATCAACAATTATCTTCCGGGTCCTTACACTTTTATTTTAGAAAAGACCGCAATCGTTCCAAGGTCCGTTACAAGTGGGTCAACATATGTTGGGGTCAGAGTTCCAGACAATGAACTTGCATGCAGATTAGCGGGTATTTTTCCAATCACCACTACCAGCGCCAATTTATCCGATGAAGACGTTCTATCAAATCCTTCCGAAATTTTAGATCAGCTGGGGTGTGACGTTGATTTGGTAATAGATGTCGGCGAGTTGAAGTCTAATCACCCATCAAAAATAATTGACTTGTCAATGAAAAATCCAAAAATAATAAGAAAGTAAAAAAGATTAAGGATTAACCTTTTTTACGCATATAAATTCCCACAACCGCCAGGATTGCAAAAACAACCACCAATATGAATATTGGGTTTCCAACCGTTTTCATTATCGCATCCTGTATGGTTGCGTTTTGCGGTGTTTCGTTTGTTTTGTTTATGATTTTGTTGTTGTTTTTGTTGATTGTGGTTGTGTTGTTTTCATTAATGGTGAGGGTATTTGTTTTATTTATGATTGTCTTGTTTGTTTCATTTATGATTGTTTCTTTGTTTTGTTTGTCATTTCCTGCGGTGTCATCAGTCTTATTGTCTGTTGTGTCCGCAGCTTTTTCATCAGTTTTATTATCAACAGAATCGGCAGGTTCATCATCAGTTTCATTGTCTGTTGTGTCCTGAGTTTTTTCATCATCTGTTGAGTTTGCCAATGCATCTTCGGTTGCATTATCCTCAGCAGCAGCACCGAGCTTATCTTCATTCGGCATTTCCTTTAAGGATACTTTATATGCCAAACAATCGGACTTGTCACCATTCACTGATTTTAAAAGCTCAAATTCAAAGGTGCCTTCTATCGAATCCTCAAGTTCAACAACGGCATTGTCATCAATGCTTTCCTGTGATTTCAAAACCTCAGTGACCACTTTATCATCGCTATTTGCGTAAGACCCGTCAGCAAAGCTGGATATGATGTCTCCAAGATTGTCTTCGCAGCCCTGTTTATACGCTTCAATGATGGCCAGTTTAATGTAATTCTGAATTTCATCGCCGCCTGTGGCTTGACTTTCAAAACCGTCATCGGCGGTTATCTGGTCTTTTGTCGAATCAAGAATGAATCCTGTAAATCCATCGCTGAATTCAATTCCGTTGTTTGTGATTGATATTGGCATAATGTAATTTGCCATATCAACGCTTTCATTGTCTGAAGTTTCGTTTGTGCTGTTATCTGCTGATACGATGCTTAAACAGCCAACAAAAATCATTGCAATGAGTAGAGTTAGAATTATTTTCTTGTTCATATTAAAAACTCCGTTAGGTATTTGTTAATATTGCCATAGCCTTATATAAAATTTGTTAAATTATATATTTTATAAGAATCAATACAATATTATGAAAGTATTAGCTAATTTTGAAGATAATCATAAAATTCCGTCAAATTCCTCCCTTGACGTTCTATTGGGAGGGGGCTTTGAAAAAGGCACAATAACTCAGATATTCGGACCGCCAACTTCAGGTAAAAGCAATATAACATTAACATTAGCCGTTAATGTCGCTAAAAATAATAGGAAAGTAATTTATATGGATACTGAAGGTGGAATATCTATTGACAGGATAAGGCAAATTGCAGGTCCTGATTTTTCAAATGTAGCTAATAATATAATTGTTTTCGAGCCGACCAGCTTTCAGGAGCAGAACGACATGCTCAGGTCAATCGAGGTCTGGCTTAGAAAAAATCATGATGACATTGATTTGATTGTAGTGGATTCTGCTGTTGCATTGTACAGGGTCGATGACATGAAATCATCAAGGCTGAATAAGGAATTGGGTAAGCAGATGGGTCTGTTATCCAAAATTGCAAGGCAGTATGACATTTCAGTAATCGTAACAAATCAGATATACAGTGCTATCGATGAAGACGGAAACAGTGATGTAAAGGCAGTCGGCGGGACTATCCTGCAGTACTGGAGCAAAGTCATTATTCAGCTTGAGCGCAGTGATGAAATCAATCAGAGGATTGCTACCTTAAAAAGGCATAGAAGCATCCCTGAAGGCAAACAGGCAGTATTTTCAATATCTTCAAGAGGCATTGTTTAGGTACTTTTATTAATAATTAAAAATATATATTTATTTTGCAATTGTTTGAGTGATATTATGAGGGAAAAGGATTTTGACATTAAACACCCAAAAAAGAAGTTTCATAAAACTGAAAGGGTTCCTCCAAAAGGTTATGACAATGCAAATGACTTTTTTGAGGATATGTATATGGACGAAGACATGATATGGATGGGCCAAAACACCAATCATTTACATGACGATACAATAGCCAATGCAATGGTTGAAGCCATTAAAATGAATACATATTGTAGATATCCTGCCCCTGAAGGATTTTCAGAACTTAAGCAATTAGTTTTAGAGGATTTGGGTTTAGAAGACCTGGAAGTTTTATTGACTTCCGGTGCAACCGAATCATTATATTTATGTATGCAAGCACTTTTAGAGCCTGAAGATAATGTAATCTTATCAGATCCAGGATATTTCATCATTGGGGACTTCGCTAACAGATTTGCAGGCGAAGTCAGGTATGTTCCAATATACTATGAAGAAAATGATTATAAATTGACTCCTGACCTTTTACGTGAAAATATGGATGAAAATACCCGTATGGTAATTTTAATCGATCCGTTAAACCCATTAGGTTCCTCATACACTGAAGATGAATTAAAAGAGTTTGCAGAAATTGCTAAAGAAAACGATTTATACTTATTGCATGATGTAACTTACAAAGACTTTGCAAGAGAGCACTTTTTAGTTCAAAACTTTGCTCCAGATCAAACATTGACAATCTACAGCTTTTCCAAAATATTCGGAATGGCAGGATTAAGAATTGGTGGAGTAATATCCTCAAAACCAATCATCGATGCCATTAAAAATGCAGTTGTCAATGATTTGGGAGTAAACATCATTTCCCAATACGGTGCAATCGCAGGTCTTAAATCAAAACCGGAATGGTTTGAACAGATGAGGGAAATCTGCTTTGAAAACCAAAGGTTGATTCATGAAATGATTGAACCGATTGAAGGTGTGTTCCTGCCTGTTTATCCGTCAGATGCAAACATGATGGTTATTGACTTGTCCGGTGCGGGAATCAATCCAAAGGAAATGTCAAACTATCTGGTTGAGAAAAAACTGTTCACAAGAGAAGGGGAATACACTTCAGAGGAATTTGGAGACAGATACTTGCGTATAAGTTTCTCAATTCCAACAGAACAAGTCAAAGTATTCTGTGAAGAATTCCCAAAAGCTGTTGAAGCTTTAAGAAAATGATTGATGCTAGTTTTGAGAGGTTTAGATACCACAAACCTCTTCCTAATTTTTATAAAATTGAAAATCCTCAAATTCCTAAAAGGGAAATTTCAGATGATTTGCTTTTTGAATTGGAGGAATTGGCTAAAAAATATAATTTTACAGGAATCAGCTATTCCAAATTGTCTGACGATTTTAAAAAAGATTTTGATATTGATATTGATAATGTGCTTATTTTCAAGTTTCTGATGGGTGATGATTTGATTAAGATGGAGCCCTGCCCTGAAAAAGGCAAATTGATGGATGACGAATTTCAGGAATATGGGGTTCATGTCTATGAATTTGCAGATTTCTTAAGGAAAAATGGCTTTCAGGCGGATTTGATACATCCTTTGGATGATAATTTAAGCTTGAGAGCTATTGCAATGCAATCCAATGACTGCGTAATTACTAGAAGCAACATGTGTCTTTTTAAGGATGGTTTGCATTGTGGCTTTTTCATGATTCACACTTCAATTGACAATTTGCCGTTTAAAAGTGAAAATGACATGCTGTGGGTGCCGGATTTCTGCTCAACATGCGGCGTTTGCATTGAGAGATGCCCTGAAGATGCTTTCGATGAAAATGAAAAGCTTAAAAGGAAAGTATGCACGGCCCACAGGGAAGGTTGCAATGAATGCTTTTTGAAATGTCCATTTTACAAACGAGGTTATGATAAAGTTAAAAAAAGATATGGGAGGATGAAAAAATGAATGATAAGATAGCATTGGTTTCATGTAGTGGTTTAAGCCCTTTGGGATTGGTTGTAAGAGCAGCAACTGTCGAATTGGCTTTGGAAAATGAGAATATTGTTGCAGCTTGCATAACTGAATATTCTGCTCAGCCAAACAATTGTTCACCAATATTGGATGATGCAAAAATTGTCACAATAACAGGTTGTGGGGATGATTGCGCATCAGTTATCTTAAAGGATAAGGATGTTGATGCCATTAAAAATATTTCAGCTGATGCAGTTGTCAAAACTTATGAATTAAATCCATTGGATGCTGTCCGTTTGGATGAAGACGGCGAAAAAGCTGTTACAGTATTAAAAAAATATATTTTAAAAGAATTAGAAAAAATTTAAAAAAATAAGAGAATATCTAATCGGATAGATAATAATATTCTCCTTTTTCTTTTTGTTCACGGTCTTTATAACTGTCGAGCTTGTTGACTCTTGGCCTTTTGGTTTCCTTATCCCTTCTGAATGTAATGTTTAGATTTCCTAAAAATTCGTTCATTGCATTTCTAAGGTCGGTAGGCTTTGAGGCATGACCGTTGAGACCGGGAGTTCCGTTGAATACCATTGCCCTGTCGGATATGTAATCGATGAATACGATATCGTGGTCAACGATGAGTGAAGCTGCATTTCTGCTTTCAATCATTTTGCGGATTACGCGTGCAGCTATCAGTCTTTGCTCAACATCCAAGAATGCTGTTGGCTCGTCGAAAAGGTATATTTCAGCATCTTTTGCAAGTGTTGCGGCGATTGCCAATCTTTGAAGCTCACCGCCACTCAAGCCTTTAACCGGCTTGTCGAGCATGTCATTTAATGAAAACGGAATCATTATTTCGCTTTCAAAGATTTTGCTTCCGAAACTCGGTGCATTCATGTATAAAAAGTCGCTCACGGTTCCTTCAAAATCAGTCACGATGTATTGTGGTTTGTATGCGATTGTGACTTCTTCGTCAACTTCACCTGTTGTCGGCTTTTCCACTCCTGCAAGCATCTTTGCAAATGTGGTTTTACCGATACCGTTTGAACCGAATGCAGTAACGATTTCATCGTAGAATATGTCTCCGGCTTCAGCGGATAATTTGAATCCGTCGTAATCCTTGCTGATGTCTGTGTAGCTTGCAAGTGCATCCCCTTCATCTTCCGGTGTCGGTGGCCTTATGGTGAATTCGATTGCATTTTTCCTGATTCTTACATTTTCCTCTGCTAAAAATCCTTTGATGTATGCGTTAATACCTAAACGAACACCTTTTCTTCCGGACACAACCCCATATCCTCCGGGTGTACCATATAAGATATGGATATTGTCGGATAATGCATCTAAAGTAGCGAGGTCGTGTTCGATTACAAGAACGCTTTTGCCGTCTTCAGCCAAAGATCTGATTACTTTAACTGCATTCAGTCTTTGAGACACGTCAAGCCAGGATGTAGGTTCGTCAAAGTAATAGAAATCGCCTTCTCTTAGGACGGTTGCGGCTATTGCAACCCTTTGAAGTTCTCCACCACTCAGGTTTTCCATTTCTCTGTCAAGAACATTTTCAAGCTGCAGTTCCTTTGTCACGTAGTCAAGCTTGTCCCTTTCATTAACGTTTGTCAGCAAATCTTTGACTTTGCCTTTGACGACCTTTGGAAGCTTGTCCACCATCTGCGGTTTCATTATGGTTTTAACATTGCCTTCGGACAAATCCCTGAAATATTTCTGAAGTGCTGAACCTTTATAGTATTCGATTACTCGGTCCCAATTTTCAGGAGGATTTTCAAAGTCCCCGAAGTTAGGTATCAGATTTCCGGCCAATATGTTCATTATTGTGGATTTACCAATACCGTTTTGCCCTAAAAGACCTAAAACGGTTCCTTCCTCCAAACTTGGAAGGCCGAACAGTTCGAATTGGTTTTGGCCAAACCTGTGGATGGGATCTCCTATGGCTTCCGGTAAGTTGATGATAGTAACAGCATCAAATGGGCAGCGATTTGTACAGATACCGCACCCTTCACATAATTCCTCTGATATCAACGGTTTTTTTGTATCTTCATCAATCACGATGGTGTCCTCTTCCATTCTGACGCCGGGACAGTAATTAATGCAGACATAATCACATTTTTTAGGTTGACATCTGTCTTTGTCTAAAATTGAAATACGACTCATTATAATCTCCTTAAAATATAATCATTTAAGTTTTTGTTGTTTCTATTTAATTAAATTATGTTAATTTTCAAAAAACTTTTTAATTCAATAGTTAAATATTTAGTATTGATTAAGATGAAACAGGTTATGATTGTAAGAACGGATTTAAAAATGCGCAAGGGAAAGATTGCAGCGCAATGTTGTCATGGGGCTATTGGAGCCTATAAGAAATCCCCGGCTGACAAAATTAGAAAATGGGAAAATGAAGCTTATGCCAAAGTGGTTTTAAAAGTTCAGACTAAAGAGGAGCTGATTGAACTTAAGAAATTGGCCGATGATAATGGGATTGCCAATTATTTGGTGGTTGATGCTGGAAGGACACAGATACCTACATCAAGCATTACTGTTTTGGCGCTCGGACCTGATGAGGACGAAATACTTGATAAGATAACTGGGGATTTAAAACTTTTATAGTTAAGTATCAATTTAATCATATCTACTTTTAATTAAATGGGGTCGTGGTCACTATCATAAAACAGGTTGTAAAAATTGGGGGAAGTTTATTTCCAGATTACGCAATAGACTTAGCAAATAAGCTTAAAGGCACTGATTCATGCATAATTTTAGGTGGAGGCGAATTTGCAAATCTCATTCGCAAATATAACGATGAGTGGGATTTTTCAGAAGAGGTAAACCACTGGACGGCTATTGATTGCATGGACATTATATCTAAACTCACAAACGATAAAGTCGACTCCGCAAGGTTAGCCTATTCGATTGAGGACATTAACAGAATCTCTGAAGAGGGTTTTACTCCTATTTTTATAGTTTCCAAGTTTTTGCGGGAAGAAGATCCCTTTGAATGCAGCTGGGATGTCACTTCAGATTCGATTGCGGCTTATGTTGCACACCTTCTAAATGCAAACCTTTTAATAGTAACAAATGTAAATGGTATATATACCCAAGAACCTAAGGAGTCAGGTTCAACATTCATAAGTAAAATCGATGCAAAAACATTACTAACTTTTCCAGAGACATCGGTTGATGTAATGTTGCCTTCTCTTTTATTAAAGTTTGGGACTAATTGTTATGTTGTGAATGGGAAGTACCCTGAAAGGGTTTTATCTTTAATAGATGATAATATAAATGATTATAACTTCGATTACACACAAATAACAGGTGATTAAAAATGAAAACTGTAGAATGCATTTCATGTAAACAAGAAATTCCATTAACTGGACCTTTCGTTGAATTCGAATGTCCATTATGTGGAGCAAAAATAGCAAGATGTGAAAAATGCCGTACTTTTGGTCACGGTTACAAATGTGAATGTGGTTTCGAAGGACCATAAATATTTAAATTGGAGGAATTTGAATGGGTGAAGTATTAACTACTATGAAAATCATGCCTGATAGTCCTGATGTAGATTTAGAAGCAATTAAATCTGCTATCGAAAGTTCCATGCCTGAAGGCGCTAGAATCCACGAAATTTCAGAAGAACCAATCGCTTTTGGTTTAGTTGCTGTAATTTTACAATTCATCACTGAAGATGGTGAAGGCGGATCCGAAGCTGTTGAAGAAATGGTTCAAGCTATTGAAGGCGTAGCTAGTTTCGAAATTACCGGTGTTGGAAGATTAATGTAGATCTTTCAATCATTTACTTTTTTTATTCTTTTTTTGTATTTTTTATTTTTTTTTCTTAATGATTTCATTGTCTTTTCATAAATTTAGGTATACCTAAAAATTTAGAAACATTTATATATTATTTCTTACAACATTAAATATGGTGATGAAAATTAGGTCTACCTAAAAAATCTAATTTTTAGTTACTAACTCCGATTTTTATTAAATTGGCAATTTTCTAATTTGATAAAATGCATATAACTACTCTCACGAAATTAAATATGAAACCCATATTTAATTTCACATTTTAATTAATTTGGGGACAAAATTATGGTAAATGAGACTAATAAGGCAAAATGTTGTGAAATCAAAGAAAAAGATTCAAAAGAGAAAAAAGGTATTTTAAAAAAATTATGGTGTTTCTTTTTCGGATGTAATTGCCATTAATTCTTAATTCTAAATATTATTCAATTTTTTTTGTAAAATTCACTTTTCTTAACAATATTTAAGTATTATAAGCAAAATAAGTTTTATATATACTAAAGTATAGTAGGTATGATTATGGATAGGGCAAAAAAATTGATTCTTGCAATTTTAATCGTTGTTTTAATTGGTTTATGTGCAATCGTTGCCAGCGTATTCATGGGAAGCGATAATCTTGATGATGGCACAAAAACAATTTTGGTATGTGCTATCGATGAAAGTGAAGACCGTCCTGGAATGGGTGCATGTGACATGGCATTTCTTGTTAAGTTAGATAACGGTACTCTTAAGAGCTATACTCCGGTTTATCCGGGAGGGATGACTCATCCAACGGCCGCTGAGCCAGTGGAAGCTCAACAACAGGGTGCAGGCTCTGCATTACTGCTTCACGATGCTTTCTGGGATGCAGATAATTCCAAAGGAATGCAGCTTGCAAAGGAAATTGTTGAATACCGCACTAACGCCACTGTTGATTCCGTTGTTGCTGTTAACACTCAGGCTTTAGATGCTGTTTTGGCCGCTGCCGCACCTCTTGAAGTAAATGGCCAAATACTTAATGCAAGCGGTATTGACTTCATTCGTGAAGAGGATTTCGGTCATGGTGTAAGTAGAGGGGATGCAGTAATGGAAATTGTTAAGGCGGCTGCAAACTCTGCAAAAGATCCTGTTAAAAAATCAGCAATGGTTAATGCTGCACTTGACCAATATTCAAAAGGAAATATTATTATGGATCAAGAAGGTGCTTTCGTTGGTTTGTTAGCATCAAAAGGAATTGAAACCTTCTTTGGTTGATTCCTTTATCTTTTTATTTTTTTCACTAAATTTTAGGTTCTAATTTTTTAATGAACACTCCCATAAACATCACAATCATCGGGAAGAATAATGCATAGATTATCAATAGCAATTCTGATGATATGACATCCCCCATCACTGTAGAGCCCGCCATCAGCATTATCAAGGCAATAGTTGGAGTCAAAATTGCAATAAATGTATAAATCAAGATAAATGAGTTTAATTTCTGCGAATACTCCTTTAATTTGATTTGCATGTCAAAGGAAATGTCCTGTGCAATCACATCCAGGCTACTTGAAAGGTTGCCTCCGACTCTTAAGGTGCTGATGATTTGATGTACTGCTCTTGAAAGTCCTTCCGATTTGACTCTGTGAGACATTTCAAGAAGGGAATCCTCTGTTGATTTGCCGTATTTCACCTCTTCCAAAACCCTGTTGAACTCATGGGAGAGGGAACCATAATCGGCATTCTTAATGGTTATCAATGAATCATGAAGCCCCTTTCCGGATTTCAATTCAATTCCCATATGCCTTAATGCATAGGGAAGTTCCCTGTTAATGTCGGAATAGCTTTTCTGTTCTTTAATCTTGGGATAATATAAGATAAAGATGTACATCATCACTACAATCACCAAAATCATGGCCGTTATCTCTAAACTAAAGAATGCTCCCGATAACACCAGCAATATGGCGATAATGATGATTGATGTTTTGGTAATCAAATAGGGCAATAGCTTTTCTCTTACATTATCGATTACGGTTTTTTCTTTGGGTATTTTTGAGTCAACTTCCAGATTCAATCTTTTAAATATCTCCAAGTCCATTTCTTTATTATCTGAATCTCTCTTGAATTCAATATCCTTAAAAGATAAATTCCTGATTGTGTTCATGAGGGATAATGCGGCCCCTCCGATTAAAATGAAAAAATTTTCTAAAATTGCCATCACCTGTTTAGGATAATTCTGTTTAGGACCTTTTCAGGATTTCTGTAGTATAGCTCTAAAACGGCGTTCACTTCATCTACAGAACGAATGTTTTCTCTTACCATATGCTTTAAAACATTTTCCCTGTTTTCAATTTCACGACGAATTTCATTTAAGGATTTGCCGCTTAAATCAGCAATTTGATTTAAGGTTTTGCTGCTCACGCTGACGTTTTCAATTGTGTCCCTTTCAGGATTCCATTGAAAGATCTTATTTAACTGAATGACTCCATTTTCCATTCCCACAACTTCTGCAACTTCACTTATCCTTCTGAATGAAACTCCTGAGGGTGTATAGATTCTATTCTGCATTATGATAAAGTCAATGGCCTGAATCATTATTTCGGGCACTGACATTGGTTCGTTGGTTAGTCTTGTTATTGTCTCTCTTGCATCATTTGAATGCAATGTTCCAAACCCTGAATGACCCGTATTCAATGCCGTAAATAATGTTATCGCCTCTTCGGCACGGACTTCCCCAACAATTATCCTGTCAGGACGCTGCCTTAAGGAGTTTTTAACAAGGTCGTTCATGGTTAATTCCCCTTTATTTTCAACATTTGCAGGTCTTGTTTCCATTCTTATCACATGTTCATGGGGAATTTGAAGTTCCAATGTATCTTCAATTGTTATTATTCTCTCTTTGGGATTGATGAAGGCTGAAAGAGCATTTAATGTAGTGGTTTTTCCCGAACTTGTTCCTCCTGAGATTATTGCATTTGCAGATTTGACGCCCAATCCGTCAATGCATAGCCATAAAAAGGCGGTCAGTTCGATAGATATGGTTTTTGAATTTATCAAGTCAATGATGGTAAACGGATCCCTTTTGAATTTACGGATTGTCAGTGAGGGTCCGTCCGCTGAAACCGGAGGGATTGTGGCGTTAATTCTTGATCCGTCAATCAAGCGCCCATCCAGAATTGGTGATTCCTGGTCGATTCTTCTGTTGATTTGCCTTGCAATCGAATCAATCAGGTCCATTAATTCCCTTTCGTCACTGAATACGATGTTTGTTTTCATCATTCCGTATTCTCTATGGTATACAAAAACGGGTTTGTTTATTCCGATTATCATGATTTCTTCCAGATTGTCATCCTGGATTAGGGAATCGATTTCACCATAGCCGACGATATCCCGAAGCAGTTTTTGAGATAAGCTATTCAAATACTCCTGTGAAATTTGGGTGTTGTTTTCCGATAGCCTTGCAAATAAAAAGTTCCTAATGTCATTTAGTAGCTTTTCCTCATTCGGCTGGAAATTTTCACCGGAGGATATGGCTAAATCAACTAAGTTTTCGCGAATTTCACCTAAAAGAATTTTTTCTTCGGGTGAATAATTTTGTTTAACAATGTCATATTGTGGTATTATCTCATTATTGTCCATATTTTCACCAACGGGGGGTTTTAATCATGTTTAGAGATTAGTAATACTAATTAATAAAGTTTTTATTACTTTAGGGAGCATAATTTTAAATATAAATCAAAAATATATCTTAAAATAATTGTGGTGTTGCTTATGATAAATCTCGACGAAAAGATTGATGCTCTCAATCAATGTGAAAAATGCCGTGATGTTCAGGTAAAGAAATTCTCTCCTCTAAGGGATTTGATGGATTTAAGTGAGCTTGACGGCAACTATATGAAATGCGAATGTGGAAAAAGGCCGCTCGATATTGTAATGAGCCATATTCTAAAAATCATGATTGAAGAGGAGATTGTTCCTGAAAAGGCAACCTTAAGGCGCAATTCCCCAGTGCCGCTATCAGCATTTTATTACAGCAGCCTGAATCCGCAGTTCATTGCAGAAAAATCATTGATTCTGCTTCATAAGGATTTTACAAAAGAAACCGCTTCAAGATTGATCAATGAGGTTCCTGAGGTCAAGTGCGTCTTGAAGGGAAGTCCTCAAATTCCTACAGGACAATTTGATAAGGATTCCGAAATCAACCACTTTGAGATTCTTGAAGGGGATGACGAGCAGATTAATGTAATGAGAACACTGCTTCGGGAAAAGGTTGTCATAGTGAAGAATCAGTCTAAGCATCACATCGAAGTTGCAATGACCACTGAAGAGAAGCTATTGAGATTGCACAACTATCTGGACAACAACGGAATAAATAAGGGCACAGCCATTGATGCAATGTGTGGTCTTGGGGCATTGGGAATCTATTTGCTGAAATATGGATTTGAAAAGGTAATCTTCAACGATATCAACCCTGAAATGATTGAAGCGTTAAGGAAGAATTTGGAAATAAATGATGTTGATGGGGATTTTGAAATATATAACGAAGCTTTTGAGGATTTGGATGCTGAACATGCGGATTTATGCGTAATAGATGCTTATCCTGGAGCAGATATTTCAGAAATTACGAAAAAAGCGGAAGGAATTGCAGACAATGTAATCATCATTTGATTCGCCTAAAGAAACATCTGAAAGTAGATTGCAATTGCCGGGATAATTAGAACGCCCATCAAATGAGATTTTCCGATGCCGATGTAGTGGGGAAGCATCCCCATTGCGGTTGATGTAACTAAAGCCAATGTCATATATGCGATAGGGGCATTATAGTAAAGAATGAATATGTATAATATCACGATTTGAAGCAATATCACCGAAATCGACAATTTTTTATAGTCAACTTTTCCCATTAGTCTGGAGAAGGAATCGCCTAGTTTCAATGACAATACCAATGAAACAGACACTGCAAGAAGTGATGCAAAAATGAATATCACCAAATGGTTTATGCTCATTTCGGAAATCAGATAGGACATATAAACTGCTATTCCGCTTCTCGGGTTTCCGATTATGTAAATTGCAATTAGGGAAAACAAGCAATCTGAAATGTTCAATCCGGATGTTGCAAGTAAAAAATTAACCGTATCATCGTCATCATTATCGTCAGTGCCGCTTACGGCCTGTGCAATTACGGTTCCCTGTGCCGGCCCGAAACCCGGAAGAAATCCTAAAATCGCTCCGGTTATTCCGCCTGCAAAAATGCTTTTGAATTTGTTATAGTCGATGTTTAAATCATAAAAGGGGTTTTGATGGGGGATTGTTGACGAATCGTTTAGGCTGAACAGTATTGTGCTTATACCAAACAGTCCGGAAAAGATGCACATTAATGTCACGCTGGAGGAAATCGGGCTTTGAAATATAATCCAGCCAAGGATTCCTGAAAGCAAAAATAACAGTGACGACCATAAAAAATCCCTGAAGTTGGCGGTTAGCCTGTAGGTCAGATAAATTGATGCAATAAGTAAAATTATCCATGTAAACGGTTTTGAGATATCATGTAAAATGGGCAGCATTATTGAAAAAATCGGAAGCATTAATATGGTAACTATTATTGCTCCAAATCCTCCAACGCTTACGACCCTTATTACTTCTTTTGATCTTCCCTGCAAAACCATTCTATGTCCCGGAAGTATTGATGTTGCCGTTCCTTCCTGGGGAACTCCTAAAAGCATGGACGGTACGAATTCGATTAGTGCATGGGCTATTGACATCGAAACCAGCAGCACGCAAAGAAATTCCGCTGACACTTGTGATAATAGAAGATTTGAGGATGCAAACAATATTGCTCCTGCGGTGTTAACATGTATTCCGGGTATCATTCCTGTTGTGGTTCCAATCAATATGCCTATAAAACAGGCAACAACTAATTCTATCATGGCTATTACTTATTTGAACTAACATTTAAACTTTGTTTAAGCCATTTAGGAAAATTGATGCGTATTTGTTTAATTGTATTAATCATTAAGTATAAATGTTAATAAATGGTTAATATAATAACATGGATAGGCTTAAAAATACAATCATCCTTTTGGCAGGGCTATTCGTGTTTTTATGTGTTGCCGCTTTTGTTGTCGGTTCTGTCGTTAATTTCATTGTTCCGCCATCCGAAGCTTATTATGGTGATGATGTTGTTGAAGACATCGGCGGAGATAATGTATTGGTTGCAACATTGGATGGCTGTTTAAAAGTTAGCGAGAATAATATTCCTGATGGAAGTTTCAAGACCGCACTGGGTCAGGATTTAATGTGGAAAGGCGCTAAAAACATTTCATATGTGGATACAAATGGAAAACATGGAAATATGATAGTCTGGAAGACTTCCCCTGAAGGTTATGGTGCCATTTCCGATACAAATAGCGTGAGTTTCATTTCTGATTACCTTGATTCTAATGGCGGGAACTGTTTTGTCATACATTTTCCTGAAAAGAATGCGGTATATGGCATTATATTGGCCGGTGATGAGATAACCTATTCGGAATACCAGCTGGTTCATAATATTTTAGGACTGAATACTTCCGAGTATCCTCTCACTTATGAAATAGCTCAGCCTACATACAGCAGTTATGGTGACGGTTCAAGTCATTATCATACTGTAGTGCCTGATAGATATACGTTGTCAAGGACAGATCCCGGAGCCTACTATGACCATTATGAATATGGGGATAATTATGATATTGATAATTATCTGGAATCGGAAGGCTATGACTAGAATTTTTTTCTATTGAATTCCAAGGATTTCATTGATATCTTGGACAGTAAGTTAAGCAAATCCTCTCGGGAGATATTTAACTCTTCACAAATCATATCGTCCCATTCCTTTTCTTTTTGGATTAGAAATTCGGATGTTTCAATTCCTTTTTGGGTTAATGTAATCCTATAGGCACGTTTATTGTTTTCATCAATTTCTCGTATAATCAACCCTTTTTCTTCAAAATCTTTAAAAGCTCTTGAAACGCCACTTCTATCCATAAGACAGGCTTTTGCAATGTCGGATTGGTTTGTTCCCATTTCATAGTATAAAAAGAGTAACATGTAGTATTGGCTGGGAAGTATATCTGTTTTGGCTTTAATGTGTTTGTTAATGTAGAAATCATGAGTTTTGTTCAAGGTAATCAAATGATTTATGAGAAATGGAGAATCCTTAATAATGTCGTCATATTCAATCATAATTGCACCTAGTCTTATATATTTTAATTAATATTTATATACTATTTGTAACAAGTTATTACCATGAATAAAAAAATCATCATCATTTTAGCGATAATAGGGATTTGTTTGGTGTTGTTGACGCCGGTATGCGCCAAGCAAAAAGTTAAGGTAAAGATTTCTACTGATGAATATCCGTTGAATAATAAGGGAATCATAGTGATTAAACTCGTGGACAGCAAGGGAAAGCCGATAAAGTCAGGTGGCAAGATAAACTACACAATCACAGATAAAAACGGCAATTACATATGGAAATGCAAATCGTATAGTGGTGAAATTCGCGAAAAGTATGACATCGGCAAGTATAAAGTCAAAGTCGTATTCAAAGGGGATTCCCATTATAAAAAAGCTAAAAAAACAAAAACGGTCACATTGAAGAGCAGTAAATTTGATCCATATACATATTATGATGACCACAATTGGGGTTTGAATCAGGAAATCGATGATTATATTGAGTATAACTACTGGGATGAAGAAATTTACGATGACCCTTACACTTATGACGGTGAAGGATACTGAAATATTTTTTTAAAAAGAGAGATAATTGGTGTTTAGGTTGAGGAGAGTTAAACACCAATTCGTGTTTTTCGGAAAATTATTTGGCAGATATTTTTCCTGTATTAAATTAGAAAATTGTGAAAAGCTAATTTAATACCAAATTCGTTTTTATATTTTGGAGATTGTATTATTATTGACTAATAATATGTTTTGTTCAAGTGATAAATTTAGGTAAACCTAAACTTTAACTCACTTGTATTAAAGTTTGTTGTCATAGTATATAAATGTTTCTAAAAATTTAGGCATACCTAAATTTTAATATACTATTTCCCTATAAGAAAAAGTCAGATATATAACAATAGTTATTTTTTATATATAAATGTTTTGCAGCATATTTCAAAATTAACATACGGATTAATTGTATCCCATTAGGCGCAATATCCCATATAAAATTATAATGATTGCCAATATTATGAGTGAGGTTCTGGCTGAGAAAAATCTGGTTGATCTAAATTCCTTATCTTTGACAGTGCCCTTTTTCATGATTCTTTCTTTTTCAAAGGAACATTTCTGATAGATCTGTTCAATATCATTCGGAAGTCTTCCATGCTCATTCAGCATGTTGATTGTTTTATTCAAATATTTTATGGCTTCCTGGTCATTGCCAAGATTCACGCAACAGAAAGCTGCCTTATAATTGAAATTGGTTATTAGTTCAAGATTATCTTCTATTTTGCCCTCGTAGTGTAGGCAGTTTTTATAGTTTTTCAAAGCGTCTTTATAGTTTTTAAGTTCGTATAGCGCATCACCTTTCGCATTAAACCCAATTAGTGTATCTTCATTTTGCAGGGACTTGTCCAGATATTCAAGCGCTTCTTTATTTTTGCCGGTCTTTTGAAGCATCTGGCCTTTGTATAAATCGGATTTTTCATCCCCTCCGGTTTGACTTTCGTATTTGTTTAGGTCAGCTAATGCTTCATCATATCTTTTTGACTGCATTAAAAGCTCAATTTTCCCCATTAAAACTTCATGTCTTGTAATGCGCGGTTTTTCAATAGGAGAGTAGGATTTGTATCTGTCATAAGCCTTGTCCATATATTCTAGCGCTTCATCAACATTTCCTTTATTGAATCGGGACAATGCCTTGTCGCATAGTGCATTGATTGAACGAGGTTGCTTTCTTAAATATTCATCGAAATATTTTTCACCATAATCTCCGTTGTCATGGGTTTCATCATAATATTGATAATATAATCCCTTTTCTTCAATTGCAGGGATATAATCGGCATCAATCAATAAGTCTAAAATTGTTAAATATGCATCCACATTGTCTTTTCCATGCATCTTACGAGCTAATTTAAGAGCTTCTTCATAATTTTCATCTTCAATGTATAATTCTGCTGTTTTTACGGCATCACTCATCGTATCAACCTAATTTAATATATTTTAAATCCTTCTCTTTTTTATATTATGATTTTTGTATTATTAAGTATTTCGTATTTCTTTGGTATGCCTAAATATTTAAATATAATAAAATTCAATAGAATAATATGTTTAGGTTAACCTAACTTTTGGAAAAACTTAAACTAAAAATAATTTTTTTAGTAAGGAATGATATTTTAAATTTTAAAATATGATTCATTAAATTGATCAAAAAACGGGAGAATGGTTAATGACAAAATTAATTGTAGGATTAGCAGGAAACCCAAATGTGGGTAAAACTACAGTTTTTAATCGATTAACTGGTATGCGTCAGCATGTAGGAAACTGGCCTGGTAAAACTGTTGAAAGAGCAGAAGGTCATTTCAAACATGGAAGCTATGAGTATGACGTTGTTGATTTGCCAGGTAATTATGCATTAAGTGCTCATTCTATGGAAGAAATCGTTTCAAGGGATTTCATTGTAGATGATGACTCTGATGTTATTATTAATGTAGTTGACGCTGCTAATTTAGAACGTAACTTGTATTTAACAGTTCAAATGATGGAATTAGGTGCAAATTTAGTAATGGCTCTTAACATGAACGATTTTGCAAAGAAAAGAGAACACATCATTGATATTAAGTTAATTGAAGAGCTTTTAGGATTCCCAGTTATTGAAATTAACGCAAAAACTGGTGACGGATTTGAAGAATTGTTAACAGCTGTCGAAAAGCAGGCTGCAAATCCAATCGACTCAAGTAAAAAATTATCTTATGGTAATGATATGATGGGTCATTTAATGGATTTACAAGCAGTAATTGAGCAAGATAGTAATCTATTGGATGTTCCTTCAGTTTGGACTGCAATTAAGTTATTAGAAAAAGACACTATTGTTATAGAAAAGGTTCAAGGGTCTTCAAAAAGTTCCCAAATATTTGCTCAAGTTGATAAAGTGAGCACACATCTTCGCGATGTATACAATGAAGGTCCTGAAGAAGTTATTGCAAATGCGAGATACGCATTTATTGATGGTTTAATGGCGGAAGCTGTTAAAAAACCAGCTGTTGAAAAAGAAAGCACTACTGATAAAATTGATAAGATCGTAACTAATAGGCTTTTGGCCCCATTCATATTCCTCGTAATAATGTATGCAATGTTCCAATTAACATTTACAATTGGAGCTCCTTTCCAAGATATGATTGATGAAGCATTTGTTGCTTTAGGTGCTTGGGTAGGTTCTTTCCTTGGTGAAGGTTTATTCACCTCATTAATCTGTGACGGTATTATTGGAGGTGTAGGTGGTGTTCTTACTTTCTTACCGATTATTATTCTGATGTTCTTATTCTTAAGCATATTAGAGGATTGTGGTTACCTTGCAAGAGCGGCATTTACTTTGGATATAGTGATGCACAAAGTTGTAGGTCTTCACGGTAAAGCATTTATTCCAATGATATTAGGTTTCGGTTGTGGTGTACCTGCTATTATGGCAACAAGGACCATGGAAAATGAAGGGGACCGTATGCTTGCTATGATGCTTGTTCCTTTCATGTCATGTACTGCAAGATTGCCTATTTATGGTATATTCATAGCTGCATTTTTCGCTAAAGATCAAGGATTGATGTTGCTCGCAATCTATGTATTGGGTATTGTTGTTGCACTTATTGTTGCAGCTATCCTCAAGAGAACATTATTTAAAGGATTATCCACTCCATTTGTAATGGAATTGCCTACTTATAAAGTACCTTCCGTAAAAGGTATATTGTTACATACCTGGGAAAAAGTAAAAGGATTCTTAAGAAAAGCAGGTACTAT
>JAUNXN010000012.1:7438-24088 GCA_030539795.1 Methanobrevibacter sp. | reverse complement strand
ACACCTATGCGTTATCCTTCTTAGGAAACGACAAATACAGTGCTTCATTCAACTCTACCAAATTGATCCTGACAGCTAAGAAAACCAGTATTACCGCAAGCGCTAAAACATTCAAAGCCAAAGCGACAAAAACAATCAGTGTAACCCTTAAAACAGTTAAAAACCCATATAACGGTAAAACCTACCTTAACAAAGGTAAGAAAATTACTCTTAAAATCAATGGTAAGACCTATACAGCAAAAACAAACGCTAAAGGTGTTGCTAAATTTACCATAAAATTAACTAAGAAAGGAAAATACGCTGCAACCATTAAATTCGCTGGTGACAAGACTTACAAGGCATCAAGCAAAAAAATTAAAGTAATAATTAAATAGTGGGATTAAAATCTCACTAACTTTTTTTATTTTTTGTAGCTCAACCTACATATAATACTTAAATTAACTTAATAAAAATAGTCTGATTAAAATAATTAATCAACGCTTATATTAAAATAATCTTATTTTTATAAACTGTAATTTAATAATTCGTAAAAGTAATTTAATGATGGTTATTCTGGCAGCGGTTTTTCAAAAAAAAGATAAGGCAAAAAGTTAGCTATTCTGAAAAGCTAACCCTTTCGAATTTTTCAATTGTTTTGAGTGATTTGGTAGCATCCACTCCAATCTTTGTTGTTGTTCCGTCACTTTCAGCGACAGGGTCAAGTGATGATCCGCGCACATTAGGAACAATCATGATGTCCCTATCACCTTTCACACGTGTGGATATTGCATATTCTACGTCTTCCGCATCAAATACATTAACGTCAGTATCTACAACAACGCAGTGCTTAAGTGAAGGGTGTGCAGACAATGCGGCCATAATTGCATTTTTACCGTCACCTTCAGTCTGCTTGTTAATGGAAACAACAGCATGCAACCAGCAGCAGCCGCCTTCAGTCAAAACAACGTTTTCAACTGTAGGAACTGCATTTTTTACAGCTTTATATATTCTAGGCTCCTGTGGAAGGCCTTGCAATAATTTATGTTCAAATCCGGCCGGAATGATTGCATGATAGCATGGATTGTCCTTTTTAATGTGCATTTTTTCCAGATTGATGATTGGCTGGTCACGGATAATGTCATAAGTGTCAGTCAAATCAACAAAAGGACCTTCCGCAACTGTTTCGGTAACGGAAATTTTACCTTCCAAAATAATGTCGGCTTGAGGAACTTCGAGCTCTCCACATTTAATCAGTTCCAGTTCGCCGTCTTTAAATGCATTTGCGACATCCATTTCGTTATAGTCAATTGGTATTGAAGTTGTACTTGCAAGCAATATTGCCGGGTCCATTCCAATGGCAATTGCGATTTGCAAATCCTCACCTGCTTTTTGAGCATTCTGGAAGTAAGTATAAAGGTTTCTTGGCACAATCCTGATGACTAACCTTTTGTTGTCAAGCACCATCATCCTATGGATTGAAGCGTTTTGAATTCCGGTGACCGGGTCACGGGCAAATACGACGCCTGCAGTGATGTATGCTCCGCCGTCTCTTGTATAATGTGTTAAGATAGGGATTTTATCCAAATCGATATCTAATGAGTCATATTCTGAGAAATCTGTGAATTTATCCACTTTCATAGGGTTTTCCATTGCGTCAATGATTTTTTCAGTAATTTCGGAAACTTCACAGTTGATTGATTTGGCAATCTTTTCTCTGGTATTGCATATGCCTGAAACAACAGGCATGTCAAACCCTTTCACGTTTCTTACAATAACGGTATCCTTAGGGTATTGCCTCAATGCTTTTGCCACTTCAAATTCATCTGAAAGTTCATCAGTAATTTCAATAATGTTTTCATCGTTAATGTTCATGTTATCACTATAAATTGATTTTTTTATCTTTAAGTTTATCAAGAAGTTGCACTACATTCGGATTGTTAATTGAAAGGATTTCTGCAGCGATAACGGCCGCATTGTTTCCATTGTTTATTCCAACTGTAGCAACAGGAGCTCCCGGCGGCATACTAACCGTAGTCAACATATAATCATCACCATTTTCATTAGTACATGGAACACCAATCACTGGCCTGTCGGTAAGCCCTACAATTCCTCCAGTAACCTGTGATGAATTTGAACTAATTCCAATGAATACCTTTGCATTTTCCATGGATTTTACATAATTTGTGAATTTTTTAGTGGATCTGATAGGGCACACGACCTTAATGTCGTGTGAAATCTTGAGTCTGGACAATATTACCGCCACTTTCTTGGCGGTCACGACGTCTGTCTGCCTTCCGACAATTATTGCAACTTCAGCATCCTTGTTCTTACAGCAGGCTTCGGCATTTTCATCGGCTTTGATTTCTTCAATCTTTAGGTTTTTAATTCTCAAGAAATCATTTCTTAAAAATGGCCTGTCGATTTTCTCAACGATTTCTTCGTTGCTGTCAATCACCTTTTGAGCATATGTTTTTCTCAATGCTATCACTTTTTGACGGACTTCCTCATCATGGACTCCAATGAATTGGGCAGCCAGTATTGCAGCATTGTCCCCCCTATCGATTCCGACTGTGGAGATTGGGGAAGGATAAGGCATTTGAACGATTGACTGTAAAGCATCAATTCCGCCAGTCTTCACATCAACAGGAACTCCGATAACCGGTCTTGGAGTATGAGCCGCAATGGCTCCAGGCAAATGCGCAGCGAGACCCGCAATTCCAATGAACACTTCAATTCCAGCATCTGTACCTTGCTTGACTATTTCACGAACAAGGTCAGGAGTTCTGTGCGCTGATGCAATCTTTAAGCTGTATGGTATTTCTAATTTATCTAAAACGTCCATACTTTTCTCAGCAATAGCGATATCTGATCCACTTCCAAGAATAATCATTATTTTCGGCATCATTAAAAAATCCCTTCTAAATACAATTATTAAACATACAATATTTTATTGTATCTTATTAATAAATTTATTAATTTGCAGATTATTTCTAAAACTTATTAAATTTCATATTAACTATTTATATTAGATAATTTACAAAAATAATAATGTAAAAACTTTTAATGGGGAAATTTTGAGTGTATTGGTTTTTTGTAATCCTTGCCTTTTTGCTTGCCGGTATCAAAACCCAAAAGCCTAAAAAATATCAAAAGGTCTCAGTCATTATACCTGCATACAATGAGGAAGACACTGTTGGCAAGGTCGTTGAGGTAGTCAAAAAGGTGTCCTTTGTCGATGAAATCATTGTTGTAAATGACGGGTCAAGCGACAATACGGAAGCGGAAGCTACCAAGTCCGGGGCGCGCGTTATAACTCATGAGGTTAACAAGGGTAAGGGTGAAGCTTTAAATACTGGTTATAGGGAAGCCGAATGTGACATTATAGCATTCATCGACGCAGACATTTATAATTTAACATCTGCCAAGGTCGAAGCGATGATCAAGCCTATCCTGGAGGGAAAAACCGATATCACAAAAACAAAATTTTCACGTGCAAGCGGCCGTGTAACCGAACTGACAGCAAAGCCGCTGCTTAACTTTTTCTTCCCGGAAATTTCATTTGAACAGCCTTTAAGCGGTCAGTTTGCAGCCAAAAAGGAAGTTTTGAAAAAAATTAATTTTGAAAGCGATTATGGTGTGGACGTAGGTATTGTCATTGATGCTGATGTGCTCGGAATTTCAATCATGGAAGTGGACATCGGCGCAATTGAGCATGACATGTCCCCACTTTCAGATTTGAATTTGATGGCTAATGAGGTTGTAAGAACAATCATCGGACGTGCTAACAAGTACGGAAGGGTTGTCATGATTGACGACATTGGTTATTATATCAGAATGTCAATAGTAGGTTTGTCTTTGGTTATTCTTGGATTGTTTACAATATTCTTTGTTAAATTCGTTCCTTTAGCTGTGGGAGTCATAATTTCCATTATTGGAATTGTATTGTCTATTTACTACATTGTTAAGGTAATCACAAAATCCATTGGCATGTTCAGAAAGACTCCAGGGCGAAATTTAGTCAAGTCATTTATCAAAATCCATTTTCCAATGATCATATCCATCATTGTCCTGCTTTTGATGATTTCAACATTCATTGGAGCCGCTCACTTTGAGCATGGTGTTTTATCAATCGAACCGAATTCAAGGAATTTGATTATATATGCCGATAACTCACCGAGAGACAGTGCCATTTCCGTCAGGGGTCCATATACTGTCGATGCCGCAATTGAAAATGAAAGCAATGAAATACGCATGCCCGCTGATGCAATGATGACTTTGGGCATAAAGGTCAATGATACGATTCAGTTTGACGAGGATGCCGTTTATGTGATAAATGAAACAAGACCGGGTGAATCAGACATTCTTAGACTGCCGATTGAAGTTAAAAAGATTTTGGATGTTGATAATGGTGAAGTCATTCAAAACAGCCGCTTAAAAGATGTCTTTGAGGGGGCTTTAATGGTCCACAGTCAGGAAAACGACAACACTACAATTGTTGAGAAGTTCCTTATCACTTCAAGAGATAAGCATTCATCCACCTTTGAGGTATTGTTGGATAATAATTCCCTCATTAATTCATCAGGTATCTTTAAAAATAATGTTTCTTATGGCGTTTCAGTCAATGGAGATACTATAGGGTCATTCAATTATAAAACTAATCTGACTAAGACATTTAATTATGATGGCCATAAGGTAAAAATAGCGTTTACAGATACAAATTCAACTTCAATTAAATTGTTCACACGTGAAAATCAGGACAATTTCCTTAATATTCAATTTTAAAAATAGTAATAAAAATCTAAAGATTATTCTTTAGATTTGTTGTCATATGCTTTTACTGCTTCTTCAACATCATCATAAAGGCCTAAAGCGGCTAATGCGCCAACCTTTCCTTGTTCGCCACTGACGGCAATCAAAGGAATGTTAAGTTCTTTTGCTACTGATTCTGCAGTTTCAACATCCATCATTCCAGTTTTTGTAGCCATAGAGTATTGCCTTAATTTTTCAGGAATGTCCAGGCCTTCCAAGATAGCTATTGCTGTTTTATCAGATAATGTGTCTCTTTTTAGAATTTCAATAACCCTGTTAATCAAATCCTCTTTTTTGGATTCTTCAACTGCAAATGTCAATGCGATGGATACGCAGTTTTGAGTTTTGTGAGGATTGTGCGGATATAACTGGACGATAATGTGGTCTAGATATTCATATCCTTCACTTGCAAGCTCAACACCCAAATTATGTGCCATGGTCCAGGTAGCTCCGGCATCTTTTGTATCGGTATCGTCAACGCCAATAACCACTTTTTCAAGTTTAGGTGTTACCACGGTTGCCTTACCTGCTTTTGAGCCTCCTCCCACTTCAATAAGTTCAATGTATTTGACGCCTTCACCCATTCCTCTGCACATTCCGGCTCCAACACCGGCACCTGCAAGACCTGCATGGGTTACTTTGACCTCATCGCCATCGATGACGATTTCATCGATTCCTGCAGCGTTAAAGCTGGCCTTCAAATCGAGCGGAGCTGAACCTACGTGACATTTATAAACATGCTTGTTTCCATCACGGTAAGCTGAATCAATTAATTCGGAGTTGTTGCGGTATTGATTCAATAGCCAGTGAGATCCTGAAATGCAGGGATGGTATTCGACAATTTCCACTTTGTCACCATCCACCATAGTCAATACTTTTTCATATGGTGCAATCCAAGGGTCTGTAAATTTTTCTCTTAATTCGTTAGGTTTTAAAATTTCCATCGAATCACTAAATTTCTTTTAATCTGTCGCACATTTTAATTGCTGCTTCGACAGCGCTTTTTGCGTTTTTAACACGTCTGTGAGCATCTAATCTGGTCATGCCAGGACCGGTAATTCCGAGAGCTACTGGAGTATCGTATTCCAATGCCAAATCTGCAATTTTACGGGAAGCATGCTGTGCTACAATTTGATCGTGGTCTGTTGCACCTTCAATTACTGCACCTAAAGTGATAATTGCATCGTATTCCCCTTTTTGCAATAATTTTTTGATTACAAGCGGCATATCAAACACGCCAGGAACTGCGACTACTTTTGTAATTTCACAATCTCTATTTTTCGCTTCTGCTTTTGCGAGCTCTAACATCATTTGAGTAATATCATAATTAAATTCTGCAACTACTGCTGCTATTTCATATTTTACCATTTTTATCAACCTCTTGTTTTTACATTCCACCACTAAATATAATGAGAAGGAATCCTGCAACCCCACTTACTACCATAATGAATATGATAAAAAGCGCTGCCAATTGCATTTTTGTTAATTTTTTAAAATCCATATTTTCTTTATCTCCATTTGTTTTATAGATTATTTTTAACTTCAGTAGCCAGTTCCATGGTTGTAGCTGAACCGCCTAAATCACCAGTTAAAACATTAGCGTCATTAAGTACTTTTAAAATTGCGGCATCGAACTTATCCGCCGCCTCGTTTTCACCAAGATATCTGAGCATCATGATTGCTGAAAGCATCATGGCTATCGGATTGGCCTTATTTTGACCTGCAATATCCGGTGCTGAACCGTGAACGGGTTCGAACAATGCTCCATCCTCACCGATATTGGCGGATGGAATCAATCCAAGCCCTCCAACAAGGCCTGCACCTTCATCAGACAATATGTCTCCGAAAAGGTTTGTTGTCACAATCACTTCAAAGCTTTCCGGCTGTGTAATAAGGTACATTGCTGTTGCGTCCACATAAAAGTCTTCGGATTCGATTTCAGGGTATCGAGCCGCAACATCGTAGAAGATTTCCCTGAACAGTCCGTCACTTTTCTTCAATACATTAGCCTTGTGAACGCCGGTCACCTTGCTTTTGCTGTTTTCTTCAGCATATTTAAAAGCGTAATCGATAATTCTTTCTTCGGCTTCGCGTGTGATAATGCGTCTGGCCACTGCACCGTCATCGGTATAGGATTCTTCGCCTGCAATGTATAGTCCTTCGGTATTTTCGCGAACAATCATAAAGTCAATGTCATCGCGCAGGGAATTTGTATTCGGATAGGCTTTGACAGGCCTTAAATTGGCAAACATTTTCATTTCTTGGCGTATCTTGACGATAACATCCGCTGCGGTTTCGCCTGCAGCACCGAATAGGCATGCATCGGAATCTCTAATGATGTCCAATGTTTCCTTTGGAAGCGCTGTGCCGTTTTTCTCAAGGCATTCATCTCCGGCTTCGCCATAAACATAATCAAAATCAATATCAAACGCATCCAACACATGCAATGTAGCTTCCATTACTTCTTTGCCAATTCCATCGCCCGGAACGATTGCAATCTGATATTTATCTTTTGTTTTTGAGGTATTCAATTAAACCACCTTGCTCTAATATTTCTAACATGAATGGAGGCAATTTTTTAAATGTTATTGTCTTTCCATTTGAAGCGGTAATTGTTCCTTCGTCCATATCCACTTCAATTTCATCTCCATCCTCAATGATTTCTGTAATTCCGGGAGCTTCAAGAAGGGGAACTCCTACATTTGTAGCGTTTCTGTAGAAGATTCTTGCAAAGGATTCGGCTATCACGCCGGCAACGCCAACACCCTTAAGCGCTATTGGCGCATGCTCTCTTGAAGAGCCGCATCCGAAGTTGGTTCCGGCTACAATGAAATCTCCTTTCTTACATTTCTTATCAAAATCAGGGTCTAAGCCTTCCATGCAATGTTTTGATAATCGTTCCTCATCAGTATAAATCAAATATCTTCCAGGCACTATGATGTCTGTATCAATGTCATTTCCGAATTTCCATGCTGTTCCTTTCATTTTATCACTCCGGTGCAACTATTCTTCCTTCAATTGCTGAAGCGGCAGCAACAGCAGCAGAGGATAGGAATACTCTTCCATCAGGACTTCCCTGTCTTCCCTTAAAGTTTCTGTTTGAAGTTGAAAGACTTACTTCATCAGGTCCAATAATTCCGGTATGACCTCCAAGACATGGGCCGCAGCATGGGGCTGATACGAGTGCTCCGGCATCAACGAATATTCTAATCAGTCCTTCGTCAAGTGCCTTTGTGTATACTTCCTTAGATGCCGGAATGACTAGCATTCTAGTGTTTTCAGCCACTTTATTTCCTTTTAATATCTTAGCGGCGTCTCTCAAATCACTTAGTCTGCCGTTGGTACAGGAGCCTAAAAATACCTGGTCAATTTCCTGGTCGACTTCGCTTACAGGTTTTACGTTGTCGACATTGTGAGGACAGGCCACCTGTGGCTCTAAATCACTTACATCAATATCAATTATATTAAGAGAGGGGGAATCCAAATCAGTCTTGAATATTTCATATGCCTTATTTGAACGGCTTTCCACATAGTCAACGGTCTTTTGGTCAGGTTCGACCAAACCGGTTTTGCCGCCCATTTCAATGGCCATATTGCATAAGACCATCCTATCGGAAACGCTCATATTGGAGACGGTTTCGCCGGCAAATTCACAGGCTTTGTAGGTTGAGCCGTCCGCTCCCATTTTGCCGATGATATGCAGAATCACGTCTTTTGCATAAACGTTATCTTTCAGTTCGCCGATAACGTTGAACCTGTTTGTTTCAGGCACTTTTAACCACAGGTTGCCTTCCGCAAATACCATGGCCATATCAGTCGATCCGATTCCAGTTGAAAATGCGCCCAATGCTCCATGAGTACAGGTATGTGAATCTGCACCTACAATAACCTCTCCAGGCACAACATGGCCCAATTCAGGCAGTATCTGATGGCACACGCCTGCATTTACATCATAAAAATGCTCAATACCTTGATTTTTTACAAAGTTTCTCATTATTATATGATTATTCGCTGAGTCAATTGAATCCGCCGGGACCTGATGATCGAACGGTATAACAATTTTTGATGCATCCCAGACTTTCTCGGTTCCAATCTTTTCAAAGGATTCCACTGAAAGAGGTCCGGTCAAATCATGAACCATTGCTACATCAATATTTGCTATTACGATGTCTCCGGCTTCAACATTCTCCTTTCCAGAAGCTCTAGCTAATATTTTTTCAGACATTGTTGGCATTTTTTCAACCTCTTAATAATGATAAATGTATATGTTTTCAAAATATATAAATTTCATTATTTTTCAAATTTAAATTAAAATTTCAAATATTTATATAATATGTTTTACAGAAATATACTCCATGAGCAACTCATTTTTCAAAAGATTTAAAAAAGAAGAACCTCCCGTAGTTGAGGAAGCACCTCCGGTTTGGGAAGATAGGATATTTTGGGTTTCAACATTGCAGAAAATAGCTTTTCCCGTATTGAACAATCTTGCAAAAGGCGCCCTTAGAAAAAACATGCCCTATGAATCAAACAGTGATGAAGGAAAGAAATTTGCATATTTTAGTGCTTTTGCACGCGTATTTAATGGAATAGCGCCATGGCTAGACCTTGGTGCCGATTCATCAGAGGAAGGAAGAATTCGTGAAAAGTATATTTATTTAACTTTAAAGGCCATTACAAATTCCATAAATCCTAATGGCAATGATTATATTTTCATTGTTGAACCGAAACAATCTTTAGTTGATGTTGCTTTATTTGCTCAAGGATTATTGAGATCCAAAAACGAAATATGGCTTAATTTGCCTATGGATATCCAGGCCAGAATTATTCGCGAACTTAAAAATACAAGAATCATTGCTCCCTACGAGAATCATTGGCTATTATATACCGCAATAATTGAAGCCGCTCTTTTAGAATTCACAGGTGAATGTGACAAGCAGCGCCTGGTTTATGGCGTTTCCAAATTCAGAGATGATTTTTATCTTGGTGATGCGGTATATTCCGATGGTGAGGAGTTTGATGTAGGCTACTACAACAGTTTAATCATTCATCCGATGCTTAATGACATTTTAGCCGTAATGAGAAAATACGGTCTTCAGGATGGGGAATTTTTGGACGTTCAGCTGATGAGGTCATCCAGATTGGCTTCCCAGCTTGAAAGGGTCATTTCACCTGAAGGTTCATATCCTCTTTTAGGAAAATCCCTCACATATCGCTGCGGCGTTTTCCATTTGCTCTCTCAAGCGGCTTTGCTTAAGATATTGCCAAGAAACATCAATCCCGCACAGGTCAGATCTGCATTGACAAAAGTCTTAAGAACCCAATTTGGAAATGATAATAATAACTTAAACAGTGACGGATGGTTAATTGTTGGATTAAACGGTTCACAAAGCGATATAGGTGAAAAGGATATCAATACAGGTACTCTTTATTTCTGCTGTGCAATATTCTTACCTTTAGGCTTAAGCTACAATGACATGTTCTGGACAGCACCATTTGCCGAATGGAGTAGCCTCAAGGCATGGAATGGGCATCAACTTCAGCAGGACCAATCTATTAATTTTTAGTTCAATTCATACAAGTTCCCATAGTTATACAATTTGATTTCTGTCGGAACTTCTTTTATTATATTTTTTGTATCGAATATTATCGGGCTTTCCATGCCGCTTTTGACTGAATCATAGTCCAAATGCTTGAATTCATCGTGGTCACATAAAATCAATATTAAATTTGCATCTTTTATGGCATCATCAAAGCTTACAAAGTTGGGATTGTCAATGTGAGGGTCGTGTATCGCTATTTCATAATCACTGCTTAAGTCAGCTATTATTTCATAAGCGGGGCTTTCCCTGTCATCGCCTGTGTTTCCTTTATAAGAAACACCCAAAACAGCGATTTTGCCTTCTGATATTATTTTTTTCACGTTGTCGCACACGAATTTAGGCATTGATTTATTTGTGTCTCTTGCCAATTTGATGATTTTTGCGGTTTCCGGCGCTTTTGCATAGATGAAGTAAGGGTCAATTGCAAGGCAGTGCCCTCCAACGCCAGGGCCCGGAGAGTGCAAGTTTACTCTCGGATGCTTGTTTGCCATTTCAATCACGTCAAGCGCATTCACGCCAATTTCAGTACAGATTTTGGCAAGCTCATTTGCAAGTGCAATGTTCACGTCTCTGAAGGTGTTTTCCATACATTTTGACAATTCTGCAGTTTTTGCTTCGGTAAGCATCAATTCCCCTTCAACAAACTGTCCATAGACTTCACTGGCCTTGCGGGCACATTCGGGGGTAACCCCTCCGATAATGCGGTCATTGTGGATTAGCTCTTCAATGATTCTTCCCGGAAGAACCCTTTCAGGGCAGTGTGCAAGGTATAAATCCTCGCCGATTGTAAAGCCTGCCTTTTCAAAAATAGGCTTGATTGTCTCATCAGTTGACATGGGAGCTATTGTAGATTCAACAATTACAACATTTCCTTTCTCAATATAAGGCAATATTGACTCGCATGCGGTTATGACATAGCTTAAGTCACAGCTATAGTTTTCAGCAATATATGGTGTCGGCACGGTAATTATGAAAGCGTCAGCTTTTTGAGGAGTTAGGCTTGCTGTGTATGTTTTATTTTCTATTGCATTTTTGATGATATTAGCTATTCCCGGCTCTTCAATATGGATAATTCCCTTATTCAGGTTGTTTATCATCTCTTCTGAGATATCTACACCAACTACTTCACAGTGGCTGCGACTAAAAAGCGCTGCAGTTGGAAGTCCAATATAGCCTTGACCAATAATACAGATTTTCATAATAACTAACTCCTTTTTAAAATATTAAGTATAATATATATTTAAACTAATATTAAAAGTTTCGAGTGATAGTATGAAGATTTTGATAACAGGTTCTAACGGAATGTTGGGCCATGATTTGCAGGAAGTTTTAAAGGACAAGCACGATTTGATTCTTACAACTTCAAAAACATTGGACATTACTGATGAACAACACACAATTGACTTTATCTGTGACGCAAATCCGGATATCGTAATCAACTCAGCCGCATATACCGATGTCGATGGCTGTGAGGAAAATCAGGATATTGCATATGCCGTTAATGGGGACGGCGTTAGAAATCTGGCTCTCGCATGTAAGCAGGTCGACTGTCCTTTGGTTCATGTAAGTACCGATTATGTGTTCAACGGCAAAAGTGACAGGCCATGGGTTGAAGATGATGAAATCGGCCCGATCAGCGTTTATGGCAAAAGCAAACGTAAAGGGGAAGAGGCCATTTTTGAAATCCTCGACAAGTACTTCATTGTAAGGACTGCCTGGCTATATGGAATCAATGGAAAGAATTTCCCTAAAACCATGTTGGAATTGGCCAAAAACCATTCTGAAATAACAGTTGTTTATGATGAGGTCGGAACACCGACATACACTCCCGATTTGGCATATGGAATTTCTCAGCTGATTGAAAGTGATTTTTATGGAATTTATCATTTGACAAATTCCGGAAGCTGTTCCTGGTGCGAATTTGCAAGATACATTTTTGAGGTTGCCGACATGGATGTAAAGGTCATTCCGGTAACAGCATCTGAATTTGCAAGAGCGGCACCACGTCCAAGCTATTCAGTTCTTGAAAATAAAAACTGGGTGAAAAACGGATTTGAACCGCTTAGAAGTTATAAGGAAGCTATTAAAGAATATATTGAGTTGATAAAATGAACAAGAAGTTAATGTTATTTATTGCATTGCTCATTGCTTTTGTAAGCATTGGCGCCGTAAGTGCGGGATTTTTCGATTTCCTGCATTTTGGTGATGATTCAAGTGATGTTGATGTAGTGGAGGACGGGCAATACTGTACTGTTGATGAAGTGGCTGCATATATTAAAGAATTTCACAAGCTTCCAAGCAATTACATAACCAAAAAGGAAGCCCAAAGTCTCGGATGGCATGGAGGTCCTCTTAAAAACTATGCTCCAGGAAAAAGCATAGGCGGAGACAGGTTCACCAATAGGCAGCATGTGCTTCCCGACAGCGATTCCAAATACATTGAATGTGACATTAATGCAAACGGCACCAGCCGTGGTGCAGAAAGGATAGTTTACAACACAGGCGATTATAAAGTTTACTACACCAGTGACCACTACAATACATTTAAAGAGGTATAATATGCAACTTGACGGTAAATTAATTAAAAAGGATGGGCATGATTATTTGATGGAAGCTTTAGATTTTCCAGATTATTACGGTAAGAATTTAGATGCGCTATATGATTGTCTATGTGAAATGGAATGTGAAATCGAATTGATCAACCCTGAGGATGTTGACAAGGATATACTGGATACATTTGTCGATGCGGCCAGCGAAAATGATTTCTTAAAATTTGAAATATTATATTAATTATTAAAAATATAAATTAGTTCAGTGATTATTATGAAAGGTATAGTGCTTGCAGGTGGTTCTGGAACTCGTCTTTATCCTATTACAAAAGCGGTTTCAAAACAATTATTACCTTTATATGATAAACCGATGATTTATTATCCTATTTCTGTATTGATGCTTGCAGGAATAAAGGAAATATTAATTATTTCCACTCCAAGAGATTTGCCAATGTATAAGGATCTTTTAGGGGACGGAACAAGTTTGGGAATTGAGTTTTCCTATGAGGTTCAGGAAAATCCTAACGGTCTTGCAGAAGCGTTTATCATTGGTGAAGACTTTATTGGAGACGATAATGTAGCATTGATTTTGGGAGATAACATATTTCATGGACATAGGTTTACTGAAATTCTTGAAAGGGCAACCAAATTGGAAGAAGGTGCAGTCATATTTGGTTATTTCACAAATAATCCTGAAGCATTCGGGGTTGTGGAATTTGATGAGGAGTGGAACGTAATTTCTGTTGAAGAAAAGCCTGAAAATCCTAAATCAAATTATATCGTTCCCGGACTTTATTTCTATGACAATGATGTAATAGAAATAGCTAAAAATGTAAAGCCTTCAGACAGGGGTGAAGTTGAAATCACTTCCGTCAATGAGGAATACCTTAAGCGGGGCAAGCTCAAGGTTGAACTTTTGGGAAGAGGTATGGCTTGGCTTGATACAGGTACTCATGAAGGGCTTTTAGAGGCCGCAAACTTCATTGAAACCATTCAAAAAAGACAGGGCTTATATATTGCGTGTCTTGAAGAAATTGCTTATCTTAAAGGATATATTGATGATGATGAGTTGTTAAAAACAGCAGAGGAACTCAAAAAAACTGCTTATGGACAATATTTATTCAATTTAGTTAAAAAGTGATTTTATGGGAAAGTTTAAGTTTACGGAAACTGGTATTGAAGACATGTTTGTTGTGGAGCCCACTGTTTTTGAAGACAACAGGGGATACTTCATGGAAACTTATCATGAAAAGGATTTCAAAGAGGCCGGGCATGATTTAACATTTGTTCAGGATAATCAGTCAAAATCAACAAAAGGTGTTTTGAGAGGCCTGCATTTACAGGTAAATTATCCTCAGGGAAAATTGGTTCGCGTCATTAAAGGTGAGGTTTTTGATGTCGGAGTGGATTTAAGGGCCGATTCACCTACTTACGGCAAATGGTTTGGAGCTATCCTGTCCGATGAGAATAAAAAGCAATTGTATATTCCTCCAAAATTCGCTCATGGATTTTTGGTCTTGTCTGATGAGGCCGAATTTGTTTACAAATGCACTGAATTTTACCATGGTGAGGATGAAAGCGGAATTAAATGGGATGATGAGGATATTGCAATCGACTGGCCTTTGGAAGGCATTGATGAGATAATTCTATCCGATAAGGATAAGGAATGGTTAAGCTTTAAGGAATCCCAAATTAAATACGAGTGATATCATGTCAAAAATTCTAGTTACCGGCGGAGCAGGATTCATCGGAAGCAATTTTGTTAGATATATGGTTAATAAATACTCTGAATATGAGATTATTAACCTGGATGCATTGACCTATTGCGGAAACCTTGAAAACCTAAAGGATATTGAAGATAAGGATAATTATTCATTTGTTAAAGGAGATATTCGAGACAAGAATGTTGTTGACGATTTGGTCAAACAATGCGACTACGTTATCAATTTCGCTGCTGAAAGTCATGTTGACAGAAGCATAACTGATCCTGAAATATTCATCAAATCCAATGTTTTGGGAACTCAGGTCCTATTAAACGCCGCAAAGGAATATGGAGTGGAAAAGTACATCCAAATCTCCACAGACGAAGTCTATGGAACCTTGGGCAAAGATGGCTATTTTTCAGAAACCACTCCCCTAAAGCCAAACAGCCCATATTCAGCTTCAAAAGCAGGAGGGGATTTGATTACTCGTGCTTACGGGGAAACTTTTGATTTGCCAATAAACATTACCCGCTGCTCCAATAATTACGGTCCATATCAGTTCCCGGAAAAGTTGATTCCTTTGATGATTTCAAACGCACTTGAAGACAAGAAATTGCCGATTTACGGCGACGGAAAAAACATCAGGGACTGGCTGCATGTTTATGATCACTGCCAGGCTATTGATTTGGTATTGCATGAAGGCAAACTTGGCGAGGTTTATAATATCGGGGGCAATAACGAAAAGCAGAATATCGACATTGTCAAACTGATTTTAAGCCAGCTGGGCAAAGATGAATCATTGATTGAGTTTGTCACTGATAGATTGGGTCATGACAGACGCTATGCAATCGATTCAACAAAAATCCAAAATGATCTGGGATGGTCTCCGAAGTATACTTTTGAAGTGGGTATTGAAGAGACAATCCAATGGTATCTGGATAATCAGGACTGGACTAGCCAGGTCAAGAGCGGCCAATACCAAGAGTACTATGAGAAAATGTATTTGAACAGGTAGTTTTTTACACTTGAAATCTACCTCTTATTTTTATTATTTGTTAAAAGTTCTTTCTATTTTTATCTATTTTGTTTATTTATTTTATTAATTTAGGTACAAAATGTTAATTATTTTTTTATTTTTAAAATTAGTTTTTCATATAAATTTAGATAATTTTATATATTTTATTCTTTAAATATTGATTATTGTTGAAATATATTTTTAAATTAGGGAAATGGTGATTGGATGTTAGAGCAATATTTACCTTTTGTAGGATTGATTATTTTCGGAAATATTGAAAACTTAGTATTATCTTCTCAAGGTGTTGTGGCTGGCGTAAATCCAGTTAAGTTAGGAATAGCAAGTATCTGTGTTGTAACGCTATGGTTGATGATTGGAACATTCGGGACTCAACTTTTGATTCAATATGTTAGTTTCATTGAGTTCATTGGCGGTTTTGCTATTTTTGTTTTAGGCCTTCAGGCTATGATTCAATCCATAAGGGGTGTCTAGAGTGCTTGGCGAATTGAAACACTTTCTTGTATTGCTTGTTTTTGGAAACATCGAAAACTTAATTTTGGCTGCTCAAGGTGTTGCCGCAAGCGTCAATCCAATTGGCCTGGCTTGTTTAAGTCTATGCGCTGTTGTATGTTGGTTTTTGATAGGAACATTCGGTACAAGATTTGCAATGAAATATGCAAGATATATTAATTTCATTGGAGGATTCGCAATTTTTGTTTTAGGTGTTCAGGCTATGCTTGGAGCTCTTCCGGGAATGTTGGCATTTTTCTAATAGTAGTTTGATTGATTATGGCATTTTTAAAACATAAGATATATGGAAAGCTCTTTTCCATATTTAAAGTATTTCCCTTAAAAGAAAATAAGATTTCATTCATAATTGATTCTAACCAGTCATTCAAAGGCAATCTGGATTATATAAAAAAAGAGTTTGAAAGGCAGGGTAATTTTGAATTCAACTTCTTTTATAAAGATAAGATTTCCTTCAATAATTT
>JAUNXN010000012.1:3496-7338 GCA_030539795.1 Methanobrevibacter sp. | reverse complement strand
GATAAATCCAAAATAAAGGCTTTGGGTCTTCCAAGACTTGACTATTACTTTGAAAATCACGATTTGGATAAATTGAAATCTGAATTCTGCAGGAAATACAATATTGATTCCGGTAAAAAGATTATACTTTATGCCCCTACATTCAGGGATGAAGAGAAATACAACAATGTTTTCGATTTTCTTGATTTGGAAAGCTTTAATGAGGTTCTGGGCGACGAATACGTTTTGGCCTTAAGGCTTCATCCGAAAATCAAAGATTTCTATAAGGAGGATATTTCATCCAAGGGAAAATATGTTGATGTAAGCGGCTTTGAAAGCGAGCAGGAATTAATGTTAATCAGCGATATTCTAATCACGGATTATTCTTCCATAATGATTGAATATGCTATTTTAAACCGCCCGATAATATTTTTTACATATGATTTGGAGTATTATTTAGCTAATGAACGTGGATTTTATTATGATTTTAAAGAAACGGTCCCCGGACCGATTGTTTACACGTCTGATGAACTGATCAATACAATAAAAAATAATGATTTTGACAAGAGCAAAATATCTGATTTCGCAATGACACAGTTTGATGCAATTGACGGTAAAGCATCCGAAAGGGTTGTCGATTTTCTTTTGAAATGAAGGTGAGAATATGGATAATTTTAAGGTTAGCGTTATAGTCCCGGTCTATAACAGTTGTGAGTATATAGGAAGCACACTCGATTCAATAATTAATCAGGATTTCAGCAGTTTTGAATTGATTGTCGTCGATGACGGGTCAACGGATAACAGCCTGGAAATCATTAAGGAAAAACTGTCAAAATCAACAATTTCATATGAAATCATTCATCAGGAGAATGCCGGTGTAAGCTGTGCAAGAAATGCTGGAATAGAAAAGGCCAGCGGCGAATATTTGGTTTTCGTTGATTCAGATGATTATATTACCGGAAATCACCTGTCAGAACTCTATAATGGCGAAACGGATTTCAGTTTAATACAGTTCATTAAAAAAGACGGCGATAAGCTATCCACACCTGACCATTATTCAAAAAGGTCAATGTCCTGCGATGAATTCATCAAAAAGGAATTGAAAATGGATATATACTTCAACTTCTGGCAATTGATGTACAAGGCCAGCATAATTAAAGACAATAACATCAGATTCAGTCCTGATGTCATTTATGGTGAAGATATTGAATTTGCCCTTAAGGCGCTGATTTACGGAAAGGATATTGCAATAAGCAATGAAGTTACATATTATTACATCCAACACCCTGCATCAGCGATTAAGACATCCGAGTACAGGCGTTTTGAAATAGTCGGGATTTTTGAGCAGATGGCCGAATTTTACAGAGGCCTTGGCAGGGATGATTTGGCTGATTTGATAGTAACCTCCAGAATTCCAAAGGCAATTTTTGGAAACATGAACTTTTTCTTCTATAACGATTATGACTTTGATGAAGTGCTGGCCAAAATGAAGGAACTGGACCTGCTGGACAAGCTATCCAAATTCGAAGGCGATTCAAAGTTCAAAAATAAAATAAGGTTATTCTTATTAAATCCAAAATTATATTATAAGATGTGGAAAAAATTAAAAAATTCGATTGATTAAGATGAAAGTTTCTGTTGTAACGCCAAACTATAATGGGGAAAGATTTCTAAATGCCTTTCTCAAATCCCTTAGCGAGGATAGCGAATTCATTGGAGAAGTTATCATAATCGATAACGGATCCGGCGATGCCAGTCTGGACTATCTTAAAAATAACGCATTTGATTTCCCGTTGGTTTTAATTGAAAACAGTGAAAATCTCGGTTTTGCACCGGCAGTCAATCAGGGGATTAAAAAGGCAAAAAACGAGTTGATTTTTTCCATAAATAATGACACGGAAGTTAAGAAAGGTTCAATCAAGGCGCTGATGGATTTGATTACCTCTTCTGAGGATATCTTCTCCGTTCAGGCAAAAATGCTTCAGTATGACAACAAGGATTTGATTGACGATGTTGGAGATGAGTATAATCTTCTTGCATGGACTAAAAAGACTGGTGAAAATCACCCTTCAAGCGAATTTGAAGAGGTAAAGGAGATATTTTCAAGCTGTGCCGGAGCGGCAATGTATAAAAAATCGGTCTTGATGGAACTTGGGCTTTTTGACGACAACTTCTTTGCATATATGGAAGATGTGGACTTGGCAATCAGGTCAAGAATCAGCGGCTATAGAAACCTGCTATGCCCTCAGGCCATCGTCTATCATATAGGCAGCGCAACATCAGGAAGCAGATATAATGAATTTAAAGTAAAGCTGGCTGCCCGCAATAATGTTTGGGTAGTTTATAAGAATCTTCCGATACCTTTAAAGATAACTAATTTCATATTTCTGTTTTTGGGATTCTTCATCAAGTACATATTCTTCGTAAAAAAGGGCTTCGGTTCCACTTACCTTGCCGGAATTCGCGAAGGTTTGTCAGGCAGAAATAAAATAGATAAGGTAAAGTTCAAATCCAAAAATACAAAAAATTATTTTAAAATTGAATACAGATTAATTATTAACACTCTTAAATTCTTAAAAAAATAGCCAGTGAGTTTTATGGACCTTTCAGTTGTAATCGTAAATTATCAAACATTTGAGTTAACAAAAAACACCATCAATTCTATTTTTGAATATGAATATCCATTTACTTATGAAATCCTCGTGGTTGATAATGCATCCGGCGATGACAGCCTGGCCAGACTGCAGGATTATTTTAAGGATAAGGTAAGATTCATCACATCAAAGGAAAACAACGGATTTGCAGCAGGCAACAACCAGGCGTTAAGAATTGCCGAAGGCAGATATGTTCTGCTTCTCAATTCAGACACTATCGTTTGGGAGAATACTTTGGAAGATATTTACGGTCATATGGAAATGCACACTGATGTGGGCGCAGCGGGATGCAGGGTTCTTTTGGAAAATGGCGAGCTTGACAAGGCCTGCAAGAGAAGCTTTCCAAATGTCAAGAATTCATTTTTCAGACTGTTCCATATTCCTACAAACAGCAAGGATGACAATTATAACCTGGATGCATTGCCTGATGATGAAATCTATGAAATAGACTGCCTTACCGGAGCATTCATGTTCATGAGAGCGAAGGCCCTTGATGAAGTAGGATTTTTGGATGAGACCTTTTTCATGTATGGTGAGGATATTGACCTGTGCTACAGGATTAAAAAGGCGGGCTGGAAGATAGTCTATTACGGAGAATCCAAAATCACTCATCTTAAAGGTGCAAGCAGCAAAAAGCAGAAAAGCAAATTGATTTATGAATTCTACCGTGCAATGTACATTTACTATAAAAAGCATCATGCGGATGAGTCTTCTTTTATAACCAATATTGTTGTTTATATTGGAATTGCAGTTTTATGCATTTTAAAGCTATTTTTAAATTTGTTTAAAAAGAAAGATTAAATATTACATTAAAACATATAGTTTAATAGAAACTAGTTTTTTGGTAGTATTATGATAAAAGAGAATCAGAAGATATTGAACATAACCCTGGTATTGATTGATATTTTAGTCTGGGGCATTGCTCTTTTATGCGCCTTATGGTTAAGGTTCAAGACAACACTGTTCGGTCCGCTTGGAGGGCATTTAGGTTTAATCAGCTATCTTTTGTTCTTTACTTTTGCCGTAGTGCCTGTTTATCTGATTTTGTATTTTGCATTTGGCCTGTACAAGCCGCGCAGAACCTATAAAAATATTTTTTCAGAGGCTACACAGATTATTAAAGTAAATATTTTGGCATTCATTACATTAGTTTCAATCCTGTTTATCATAAATCAGCCGGACTTTTCAAGGATAATGCTATTCCTGTTA
>JAUNXN010000012.1:0-3396 GCA_030539795.1 Methanobrevibacter sp. | reverse complement strand
CCTATCATATTCAAGCAGGAAAGGATAGGTCATAATTCTAAACCGTTCATGATGTATAAGTTCCGCAGCATGAAAGTTCAGGACCCAGGCGAAGAGAAATCGGAATGGACTACGAAAGATGATCCAAGAAAAACTAGGGTTGGCGAACTCATTAGAAAAACCAGCATTGATGAGTTGCCTCAATTTTTCAATGTATTGAAAGGAGATATGAGCGTTGTAGGCCCAAGACCTGAAAGGCCATATTTTGTACAGCAATTTAAGGAGACCGTTCCAAAGTATATGGTCAAGCATCAGGTTAAACCCGGACTGACAGGATGGGCGCAGATTCACGGCTGCCGTGGAGATACTTCAATTACAAAACGTATAGAATATGATATTGAGTACGTAGAAAACTGGCATATGGGTTTGGACTTGGCTATAATGATTAAAACCGCAGTAAAGAAAAATCCAAATGCATATTAGCTATTTTTCATATTTTCATAGAGTCGCACTTTAGAAATTTTTATATGAATTTTCGGTTAATGGTAGTAATAGATTACTTTTCAAATGCTCTCTCTAATACTTTATATACATTCTAATTATAAAATAATAATTAACTTTCTATGAGGGGTTTGGTATGGAAGAAGAAATTTTAAAATTATATGAAAAAATTAAAGATCAACTTTCAGAAGAACAATTCCAAGCAGAAATGGAAGAAATTCTAGAAATCAACAATGATGTGCCGTTTTATGAGGAAATAAATGCAGCACAGGAAGTTTTAAAGAACCATGGAATAAATGTTCTTACAAAAGTTGAAGATGTTGAAACTTCACAAGAAGTACCTTTTGAAATTAATATTGATAATGATGATGAAGAGTCAAGCCCGGAAGGCGGTGCAGATGAAGAAGTCACTGTAACCATGACCGACGAGATTCAAGAGATTTATGATAAGGTTAAAGACAAGATATCTGAAGAGGATTTCTTGGACAGAGTTCTTCATTTCAAAAAAGAAAATTCACATGCTTTATTTATGGACGATGTTGCTTTTGCAAACATGGCCGCTGGTGAACTGGAAGATGAAGAAGTTGAAGTCATATCTGAAAAACCGGAATATTCAGATAAAACAATCAGCGACCTTGAAAAAGGCACTAGAGGAGCAAATATTTCAGGAAGAGTTATTTCAATCTCAAATCCAAGGTCATTCAAAACCAGAAAAGGTGGAGAAGGTAAAGTATGCAATGTCGAATTGAAAGACAACACCGCAACAATGAGATGCGTTTTCTGGACTCCTAACATTAAGCTTCTTAAAAATGTCAATGAGGGAGATGTAATCCAAATTAAAAATGTCGATATCAAGGAAGGATATTCAGGCCTTGAAGCTAATTTGCTGCAAAGATCAACCTTAGTGCACATTGAAGATGACCCTTCAAAATTCCCTGCTTATGAGGAAGACATTACAAAGATTGCCGATATTAAACCGGACACTAAAGTGAACATTATTGCAAGAATTGTAAGAATTCCAACCACCAGAAGCTATGAAAAAAATGGAAAAGAAGGAAAAGTCGCTTCCCTTGAATTGAAGGATGATACCGGAGAAATTTCATACACCTTATGGAACAACAACGTTGACCTTATTGAAAGTTTAAAATTAGAAGACGGCGATTCTGTAAAAATACTTCAAGCTCAAGCACGTTCTAGAAGAAATAGGGACGGCGAAGAGGAAATCTCCTTAACTCACTGGGACGGAAGAATTATTAAAGGCGATTTCGATGTTCCTGAAGTCAATATAGAATTCTTACCAATAGGAGATTTGAGGGAACAGAAAAACGTTTCCATAAAAGGTATCGTCTCAAGACTTCAGGATATCAGAACATTTATAAGGAAAACCGATGGCAAGGAAGGCAAATTAAGGAATTTTGATGTTAGGGACATGACCGGTGAGATTAGAGTCACCGTCTGGGGCGATGACACTGATTTGCCTATTAATAAAGGTGATATAATTAAGATTATTGGTGGAGATGTCAGATATGATGAGTACACCCAAAGCCAATATTCAATGAATACCAATTTCAACACCCAAATTACCATTAACCCGGAAAACTTATCCATTGAAGAATATGATGAATTTGACTCCTTAAGAGCTGAATTAAGACCAACCCCAATTGGTGAAATTTTCGCAATCGATGACGACGGCATTGAACTTGATGTTATCGGTAGGATTCTTTCAGTCGATGATGTTAATGAATTCCAAAGAGATGATGGCACTGTAGGTCTTGTTCGTTCAATCACTTTTGCCGATGAATCCGGTAAGGTTAGACTGTCATTATGGAATGAGCGCGCTCAAGATGAATACAATGTAGGCGATACATATCAGATTGAAAATGCAAGAACCAGACTTGGCATGGAAGCTGTTGATTTAAACATCGGTAGCGGTGCCCGTCTTATTAAATTATCTGAAGAACAGGCAGCTGCAATGTTTATTCCTGAGTTGGCTACTTTAGAAAAAGCTCTTTACGAGTACAAAAAAATCGAAGATCTTGATGAGGACGAAAGAGATGTCATAATCATTGGAAGAATCATTGAATTAAATGAAGGTCGTGAATTTGACAGGGACAACGGTGATACAGGATTTGTAAGAAATATAGAAATTGCTGATGATACCGCTTCAATTAGGGTTGTTCTCTGGGACGATGATGCAAGAAGAGAATTTGAAATGGGCCAACCAATCAAATTACAAAATCCTCGTTTGTCATTGGATAGGGACAATCGTATCGAAGCAAATGTAAGTAGAAGTACAGCTATTTTGGAACCTACTGAAAGCGAAATAGAAAAGTTACCTACTCAAGAGGAATTAATGGATGCAATCTTTGTTTCAAAAACAATCGAATCATTGCTTGAAGATGATGTTAACGTTTGCGTAACCGGTAAAATTGTACAGGTTGCAGAAGGTAACATTATCCGCAAAAAATGTCCAAATTGTGGATTTAATGTAGAGGATAGTGATGATGAATACGTTTGTGATAATTGTGGTCATGTATTCGACGAACCAAGAATTCTTTTCATGATTCCTACAAGAATTGAAGATGAAACCGGAGATATTTCAGTTACATTCTTTGATAATTTAGCTGAAGAACTAATCGGCATGAAAAAAGAAGAAATCATTGATCTTGTAGAAGATGGCTATGGAATAGAAGAAAAACTTCAAGATTTAAACGGCTTAACAGTTGAAATTATAGCTAATGTAAGTTTTGACGATTATAATGAAGAAAACAGATTAAACCCAAAAAGAATTTTATCTAAATACTATTAAATAAACAAAGGAATGATTATTATGGTGGAATTAAGTGATTTACCAGGTGTTGGTGAAAAAACAGCAGAAAAATTAAAAGATGCAGGTTTTGCTGATATGATGAGATT
>JAUNXN010000184.1 GCA_030539795.1 Methanobrevibacter sp. | reverse complement strand
TTTAGAAATTTCCCTTATTCCTGTGCAGTTTCAGGATTGAGTAATTTTTCGACATTTTCCCCAATGAAATCAAATAGCAATACAACAATTAGCAATGACATACCAGGGTAAAATGCCAACCACCAATATCCGGAAGACAGGTAATGCATTGATTCAGATAAAATCACACCAATTGCCGGTTCATGAGGTGGCAATCCGAATCCCAAGAAAGTAATTGCCGCTTCGTGCATGATTGCATGAGGAAACATTAAAATTACACCCACAATAATCTGAGATACGATTAACGGAAGAATATGTTTTGTAGCAATCCAAATTTTTGACCTGCCCAGATTTTCAGCCAAATGAATATATTCCTTTGTTCTGATTTCCTTTACTTCAGATCTTAGAACCCTTGCAAGCGGAGTCCAGTGTGTCAATCCGACACCCATGACAACACCTATTACTCCTCCACCAAACATGATGGAAACAAGAATAATCAAAAGGATGTGAGGTATTGAACCGAACAAATCAATGATTCCTGCAACACATTCATCTGCAAATTTGTTGAAACTTGAAAACAATCCAAGAACAATAGAAATGATAGTACTTATAACAGATGCAATAAAACCGACCATAATACTTAATCCAAGACCGGCAATGGTTCTCTGAAACATATCCCTTCCCATCCAATCAGTACCGAAGAGATGTTCAAATGAAGGCATCTGGTTAGCGCTGATGAAACTTGTCGGAATATCCCTAATGAAATAACCGCAGACAAATATGGATGCGATAACCAATGCTGAAAGGGCAATGATGACAATAGTTTTTGTTCTGAGATTGGCAGGGTATAAAAACCACTGCTTTTTATCATCAGTTTCCCTTTTCTTAATCATTGAACTCACTCTCCTTGATTCTAGGGTCAATTAGATAATAAGATAAATCCGCAAGCAGGTTGCCGACAAACACAAATATCGCACTGAATATTACAATACCTAAAAATAGCGGAACATCACTGTTTAGACCGGCCGCAACAGCAGTCTGTCCAACACCTGGATATGAAAATACCTGTTCCACAAGCACTGCTCCACCAAACAATTCACTGAAAGATAAGAATTGCAGTGTTACTGCAGGCAATAATATGTTTCTTATTCCATGATTTTTTACTAAATCCCATCCTTTTTCTCCTCTGGATTTTGCAAATAATACATAATCAGAAGATAAAACTTGAATTAATTCATTACGGGTATACATTGCAATCGGCGCTAAACCAACAAGACTCAAAGTAAGTGCAGGCAGTACCAACCTTGATGCCCATTCCATAAATGTGGCATCCGTACTCTTTACACCTATTGGAACACCAAATCCAATTGGGAACCAACCTAAATACACTGCAAATACCATCAATATAAGCATTCCTACCCAAAATGATGGTGCAGATTGAATCGCATAGCAATATACCTTTACTGCCTTATCAATCCATGAACCTTTATTTTTACCGGCTACAACACCCAATGCAAAGCCAATTAGTCCACTAAATACCCATGAAATAGCCATCAATACCATAGAAGCAGAAGCCTTATCAATGATTATGTCAATGACAGGTGCACGGTATATCAAAGAAGTTCCTAAGTCAAAATGTATTAAATCCATTAGCCAGTGGAAAATTTTTGTTGTCAATGGCACATTAGTACCAAAATAATTTTCAAGGATTTGCCTTTGTGCTTCTGACACTGCAG
>JAUNXN010000183.1 GCA_030539795.1 Methanobrevibacter sp. | reverse complement strand
GCAAGTTCTTGTGAAGGAAAAGTGTTACAAGTCATCCCAGAAGAAGTTTCTCATACACATGAAGGACGTTTAGTTGGGCATGCTAGTAATTATGTGAAAGTTGAATTCGAAGGAACACCTGACTTAATCGGAGAGGTTGTACCAGTTAAAGTTGTAAAAGCAGATTATCCAATTTGTTATGGGGAAATTGTAAAGTAATAGTGAATGAGAGGCGATGACATGGATATTAAGTTATTATTCGATGTAGATTTTGATTTAAACGTGACGGGTATTGCAACGGATAATCGTCGTGTTCAACCTGGTGATTTATTTGTCTGTATTAAGGGGTATACAGTTGATGGTCATCGCTTTGCCAAACTTGCAGAAGAAGCAGGGGCGGTTGCTATTGTTTGTGAGCATTCCATTGAGGATATTGGGGTTCCGCAAATTATTGTTGCCGATACTAAAGTCGAATTACCACGATTAGCTCACTTAATTTTTAATAAACCAACGGAAAAACTAAATTTATTTGGTCTAACAGGAACAAATGGTAAAACGACAACAGCTTATATTTTAGAACATTTATTAAGTGGATTTAATCAACCGGTAGGCTATATTGGAACTAATGGAATTCGCTATAGTGATGTGTTTATTGAACCTAAAAATACAACGCCTGAACCACTTAGCTTACAAAAGACGTTTAGTGAGATGGTTGAAGCGGGAGTAAAAAATGTAGCTATTGAAGTTTCTTCGCATGCTTTAGAATTGCACCGTGTAGACTATTGTCAATTTAAGGTCGCATTGTTTACAAATTTAACCCCTGAACATTTAGATTTCCACCCAACAATGGATGAGTATTTCGATGCGAAGTATAAATTATTTACCATGTTAACACCGGATGGATATGCTGTTGTTAATATTGATGATCCATATGGCGTTAAATTAGTTGATTGTATAAAAGGAATGCATCATCGAGTTTATACTTATGGAATCGAACAAGATGCTGATTTTAAAGCAGTGGACGTTCAAATGACAACATCAGGAACAACATTTACTTTACAGTCACCAGTTGGGAAGCATGAAGTAAAAACACCGTTATTAGGAACATTTAATGTTCATAATGCATTAGGAGCGATGGCTTCAGCCTATGCTGCGGGAATGCCTATCGAACAGATTGTTGAATTAATTTCAAAATTATCTCCTGTTGATGGTCGTATGGAGATTATTAATGAAGGACAAGATTTTACAGTCATTGTTGATTATGCTCATACACCAGATGGAGTTGAGAAAGTCTTAGAATTTGTCAATGATATTAAACAAAGTTCAGTTAAAGTTGTCATTGGTTGTCCGGGTGATCGTGATCGCACGAAACGTCCTGTGATTGCAAAATTATCTGTTGATTATGCTGATGATGTTATTTTTACAACTGATGATCCTCACTCAGAAGATCCTGTTGATATCTTAAATGAGATGACACAAGGGATGAATGAAACACATTATGAAGTGATTGTTGATCGTATTAAAGCAATTGAGGCTGCAATTAACAAGGCACAAAAAAATGATATTGTCTTAATTGCTGGTCGTGGTCATCAAAAGGTTCAATATTGGAAAAGTGGTAATATTGAATTAGATGATCGTGAAGTAGCAAAAGAAATTTTACGAAAAAAACTACAAATCGGATAAAAAAAGTGTTCCTCAATTGAGGAACACTTTTTAATGTTTTTTAGGACGTAATTTC
>JAUNXN010000083.1 GCA_030539795.1 Methanobrevibacter sp. | reverse complement strand
ACTGCATCCAATATTTCTTGTTTTGTTTTAGGGCATGCCATGGTTGCAGGTTCATCAAGAAGTAAAGCTGTAGGCTGTTTTGCAAGCTGTCTTGCCATGATAAGTCTTTGTTTTTCACCGCCGCTCAATACTGATGCGTAATGGTCTTTCTTATGGGTCAATGAAACCAATTCCAAAAGCTCGTCGGCCTCATCACCGAATTCTGAATCGGCAACTTCAAAATTGGTATCCCCCTCATCAAAATACCTTCTGGCGTATAATTTTCGCAAAACGTTTTCACGAACTGTGTCCGGCCAGATACCGAAAGACCTTTGAAGGTGAATGGCAGTTACCTTTTTGAGTTTATTGTAATAGTATTGTGAAGAATCCTGATTAATGCTTACATCACCGACAGTGATGCTTCCTTCATCGATATGTTCAACTCCCCTTAAGGCTCTTAAAAGTGTAGTCTTACCGGAACCGCTTTTTCCCATGATTCCTAAGATTTCGCCTTCCTTAACTTCAAAACTAACATTCTTAAGTGCAGTAACCTTAGTTCCGTCAGCCAATTCATAATCTTTACTTACATTTTCAACTTTTATCATTCTTAATGCCCCATTTATTATAATACAAATTTATATTAATGACAGTATTTATATTTTATATTAAATAACAAATAAGTGATTAAAATGGCTAGTGAAAATAAGATTCAAGAATACCAAAATATCCTGGAAGAAGAAAAGCTTATGATTGAAACCCATTTCGTAAACATTGAAAGAATTTTGAGAGAACCTGAAATAATCGAACAGGAAAAACTAGTTGCGCTAATGAATAACTTCAACACCCTAAATATCCAATACGACCAGCTATGCAATGACCTTATCGAATTTATAAAAATATTTAACGATGACGACGACAAGGAAATCAGACTATACAAGACCGATGAACTGGTTGACTTATTGCAAGCGAAAATCGATCAATTGGAAAATTCTCAGTAATTATAGTTAATTACTATTCTACCTGTAACGTTTGTAGTTGAATTTTCAGCTACAACTTCACCATTTCTCAACAATTGAACTTTGAATTCCCCTTCACCATAATCATATTTTTGGGCGTCAATGGCTACCCTATCCCATGCGGCACAGTCAAGAGTAAATGTTTTTGGACCGTATCCTGATTCTTTTACAAGGTAATTCGGATTTCCCATTTCAGCATACCAGCTACCTTCGTATAAGATGACGGCCTGATAAGGATAAGAAGCAGTTTTATGAACGCTGCCATCATCAGTGATGACATTTAAAGTCTCATTGTGAGACGGTTGAGTATTATTATAGATAAAAGAGAAAAGCAACATCGCTATAATAATTATTCCCAGCACAATAACAATTTTTTTAGCAATACCTATGTCCCAACTATTAACACGCTTTGTATTTTTGACATATCTTCCTTTATGGTCTGTGAGACGATAGGCACAATTATCACAATATACGGCATTGATTGAATTATCATAGCCGCACCGGGGACATTTCACCATAAATAATAATTCCTATAATTTCTTATAAAAACTTTTTAAAAATTCTTATATTTAAACTTAATGGAAAATTAGTTATTTTTGATAAAAAATAATATAACCTTAGTGATAATAATTATAGACATTTTCAGCCGTTTTTTGATTCATGCCGTCTATTTTAGCTAATTCATCAATTGATGCCTTCTTGATATCATCAATAGTTCCAAATTCTTTTAAAAGAGCAACCTTCCTTTTTTTACCAATTCCAGCGATATCGTCAAGCGAAGAGGCTGAAATATTCTTGCTGCGAAGTTTTCTATGATAGGTTATTGCAAAACGGTGAGATTCATCCCTCACTTGCTGAAGCAAATGCAGAGCCTTATTGTTTTTAGGAATGATAATTGGACGTTTGGTGTTTGGAAGATATATCTCTTCAAATTCCTTTGCAAGCCCAATTATCGGTATATGAGTAAGATTCAATTTCTCCAAAACTCCACAGGCCATGCCCAGCTGTCCTTTGCCCCCATCTATGACTATCAGGTCAGGCTCTGGGTCTGAGTCAATCATTTTCAATCTTCGGGTCAGCAATTCCTCCATCATGGCAAAGTCGTTCGGTCCGGGAGTTTCCATCTTGAAATGTTTATACCTCTTTTTGTTTGGTTTTCCATCCCTGAAGGACACTTTCGAACCGACCGCAAACTGGCCTGAAATGTTACTGATGTCATAGCCTTCAATGACATGAGGCATCTTTTCAAGCTTAAGGTATTTCTTAAGATCCACCAATGCATCCTCCATCTTTTTCTTCTGATGCTTGATGATTTCGGCATTCTTTTTTGCCATCTTGACAAGCCTTAGCTTGACGCCCTTTTGAGGAACCTTGATTTTAACCTTGTTTCCCCTCAAATCACTCAGCCATTCCTCCAGAAGCTCCTTTTCATCAATGTCCTCATCCAAAAGAATCTGTTTTGGAACATGCCTGTTATAGCCGTAATACTGCTGTATGAATGAAAACATGATTTCGGACGGGGAATCATACTGTGAAGCGCTCATAAGAAAGTCGTCACGCCCGACAATCTTGCCGTTTCTAATCGGCATTATGATAACCACAACCTCATTTTCGCCTGGAGCGATTGCTATAACGTCCTGATCCAAATCGTCATCGACAAGGTCAACAAACTGCTTTTCCATAATCTCTTCGATTGAGGATATCTGGTCCCTTATCACGGCAGCCTTTTCAAACTCCTCATTGGCTGCAGCCTCCATCATCTCACTCTTAAGATTCTTGACGATGGTCGAGTATTTCCCCTGGAAAAACAAATCAATCTTATGGATTATTTCGGAATATTCCTCTTTTGTTATCCTGCCGTCGCATGGAGCATAACACAAATCGATTTGTGAGTTCAGGCAGGGCCCGTTCATATTGCGGCAGGTCCTTATCTTAAACAGTGACTTTAAAAACTTGACGGTCTGCTTGACTGAGCCTACATCGGTAAACGGACCGAAATATACTCCACTTTTTGTCACATTTCTTGTAATGACCAATCGCGGAAACTCCTCATCGGTAATCTTAACATACGGATATCTCTTGTCATCCTTAAGCTGGACGTTGTATCTCGGACGATGCTTTTTAATCAGAGTGGCTTCCAGAATCAGGGCTTCCTTTTCTGAATTGGTTACGATATACTCCAGGCTGTCGAAATGGCTCATCAGTATCTGGGTTTTAGGCCTGTCCAGCTTTTCCCTAAAATAAGATTTGACACGCTTGATTAGGCTTTTCGCCTTGCCTATGTAAATTATGGTGTCCTGCGAATCCCGCATTATATAAACGCCCGGCTTATTCGGCAAATTATCAGGTGATTTGAGTTTAGTTGACATGAAAAGACCCTATTTAAGTTCAACGATATCATTTTCAATTTTAACCTTATTGTTGGCTATCATCAAATCCAAAACGCTATTTATTCTTGTAGCTGTCTTTTTAGAAGTGGACCTGAATCCGAAATTACGTGAAGTTTCCTTTGCAATCTGACCTGTTGTAACGTTTTGCTTGTGAAGCAATACGGTTTCAATGTTTTTAGCTATTTCCTCATCAGAAATCAGGTCAATGTTCGGTTTGTTCCTTTTTCTGATGACAATATTGTTATTAGAAGCATCATATAAAAAGTCTCCAATCCTAATAATGTCACCTGAGCTTTCCGCTTCACTGATGGCCGCATTGACACGTTTCTTCAAATTGGATCCTGCCCTTTTGATGTGGCATGCGTCCTTTACCCTGTTTGTAACTTCCTTAACGTGAATAGGCCCTTCAATGTCCACAATGTCATTGATGGATTTGGCTACCTTTTCAATCGGCTGCTTGTAGAGCTCATCGGATGAATGCAAGCCGATGTCATCAATTTCAACATAATTAACTATATTGTCTTCCATTTTGCCTCTGCCCGGAAGAACCTGGTCATCAAATGCCTTCAGCTGATTATCCTTTTGATGCCTTTCCCTTTCAATTTCCTTGTAATCTTCATTAGCGCTTAAAATAATATCTTCGAGAGCCTGATCTTTTAATTCTTCCCTTCTGAACTGCTCATGAACAGGGACAATAACATCTTCCTCATTTGAAATTTCATTTCTAAGAGCGTCCATTCTCATTTCTTCTTCAATTCTTATCTCTTCCTTTTCAGCGAATGTCAATTCCTGTTCCTTTTGAAGTATCTTATCTGAATCATCATCGCTTGGCCTGTTTAAATAGTCCATTGGGTCAAACTCTTCAGTCCTGTCAACGACTGATACATAATCTATATGGGTCGGATTTTCAATTTCCTTCAAGGATTTGTTGATATACTGCATATCCTTTTTAATTCCCCTAATTGATTCCTTTACAGATTTAGGCTTTTCCTCTTCATAGTAGAAGTTGTTTTTTCTGAGTTTGCTTGTAACATCGTTGGATCCTTGATAGTAGGTTACTCCATCGCCCACTTCCTCTTTAGGCTCAGGGCGAACCTCTTCAACAACCTCTTCTTGAGGAATCTCAAATTCAGGCTCAGGACGAATCACTTCATCAGCTTCCTCATGAGGAATATCGACGCTAGGCCTGAACTGCACATTTTCAACTGTTGCATCACTTTGAGGAGGTTCCTGTCTGATTTCTCTTTCAGGATAAGCTTCCCTTCTAGGAGGTTCCTGCCTAATCTCTCTTTCAGGATAAGCTTCCCTTCTAGGAGGTTCCTGTCTGATTTCTTTTTCAGGAGTATCTTCCCTTTCAGCAGGTTCCTGACTGAATTCCCTTTCAGGGTAGACCTCTTTTTGCAATTCCTCATTGTCAAACAGACCATCAAGGAAACCTTCCATAGCTTTTGATACAACTTCATTATGCTCTTTGCGATTATCATTACGTAAGTCCGGCAATTCATCTGTGAAGATATTCAACTCCTCATCTTCGGTATAATCCATTTTAGGAGTAGGCTTTTCAAGAGTGTCATCTTCATCATCAAAATTGTCAGTGAATATATTCAATTCTTCATCTCCATCAACAATTTCCGCTTCCACAACAGAATCATCTTTTGGAGCAGGCTTGTGCAATGGAACTTCTTCTTCCTGAATTATTTCACCTCTGACAGTTTCAACTTCCTCTTTTTCAAGTTTCGGTTCACCGCTTATGACATCTGAAATAATTGATTTAACAGAACTTGTTCTCATAGACCTGCGCCTATGGGATTGCGGTTTTTCATCAACATCAACATCTGTATTTTCCTCTGTTGAACCCGCTTCAAACTCATATCCTACAGGTTCTTCATCGTCTAAAACATGCTCTTCATCATGACTGTGGTCAACATAAATATAATCATCATCAGAACCCAAATCGACCTTCTCTTCATCATCGAAATCGGTTTTTTCATTCATCTGAGAACCTAAATCTACTTTATCGTCATCAATGTCGATTTTTTCACCAAATCCTAAATCTGACTCATCATCCAGAACACGTTCGTCATCATGACTGTGATCAACATAAATATAACCATCATCGGAACCTAAATCAACCTTTTCATCTTCAATTACTGGTTCCGGTGATTTTTTCCGGGATTTTGATTTTTTGGAAGTTTCTTTTGCGGTCTTCTCATGTTCCACAACAACAAAATCGTCATCCAACTCAGGAGCTTCGGGAGTTTCCTCATGTTCCACAACTATAAAATCATCATCCGGCTCAACATTTTCCACATCTTCACTGACTGACTCATCAGAATCGAAATCCATCTTACTTGTGAACTTTACATTGGATTTTGGAGAGGTTTTCTCAAAATCATTCTCTTCAACTTCAATATCATCAATTACACCAGAATCCGCCGGATTAACATCAACATCAATATCATCAATTACACCAGAATCTGCTGGGTTTACATCATCAGCAATATCATCAACTGTTTGGGTGAAATCCTGATTGAAATCCGGATCTTTACCTAAATCCCTAGTGAACTTAAGTCCTGATAAGAATGAAGATTTTTCTTCTCCTTCCTCTTCTTCGCTTGACTTTAAGATGGACTTGAATTTGTCAGTGATTGCTTTTGAAATGGAATCATTATTCTCATCAGCATAATCGTTTTCATTTTCCCAGACTTCAGCATTGTCTTCAGGAGAGATTCCCTCATCTGATTCCCAGACTTCAGAATCATCATCTTCAACATCAACGGTTGCTGGCTCTTCAGCTGTATCCGGTATAACTTCCTCTTCTGAAGGCTCTTCATAATTTTCAAATTCGACATCTGGGTTTTCAACAAATACTGAAGGCTCATCTTCAATATTCACTTCCTCATTTTCAGCTTCAACAAACTCGGAAGGAGTCTCTTCAATATTCACTTCCTGACCTGCAGGTTCGGATTTGACAAACTCGGAAGGGGTTTCTTCAAATGTTTTATCTTCATTGATTGCCGGTTCTTCAATGTCGTCACCAAAGAACTCTGAAGGGTCGATTTCTGAAACATCAATTGGCTTTTCAAACATGTCTCCATCATCGACCTTTTCCACTTCGACAAAGTCGGATGGACCAATGTCTTCAACGTTAATGTCATCATCTGATTGGTCTTCCTTCATCTTTCGCTCAGCTTCTTCCCTTTCACGTGCAATGCGTAATTCTTCAGCCTTTTTCTCAGCTTCCAATTTTCTTTTTTCAGCTAATTTCTTTTCCTCTTCAGACTTGCGCTTTTCTTCAGCACGGGTTTTGCGAATGGACTTTTCAATATTTTCCAGGAGTTTCTTACGTCCCAGATCTCTGTTTCTATACCAATCGGTTGACCATAAGTGGTATAGCTTCCATCCAAGTCCGGTCAATACCTGTTCACGGAGCCTGTCCCTATCACGTGCAACTTTGCTTGAGGAATACATTTTTCCGTC
>JAUNXN010000182.1 GCA_030539795.1 Methanobrevibacter sp. | reverse complement strand
AAAAAAGAATAAAAAAAGGTAATCTATTTGATTACCATTAAAGTATCACCTGCGCTAACCGCATCACCAGGCTCTACGAAGATTTCCATTACTTCACCATCAACTTCAGATTGAATGTCGTTTTCCATCTTCATAGCTTCAATGACACAGATAGTGGATCCTTTAGTGACTTTATCTCCAACATTAACGCTGAGTTTGATTACCATACCTTGCATTGAAGAGGTGACTCCCCCTTCAACAGGTTTGAAGTTTCCGCTTGAAGTCTCTTCAATTTCCATAAATCCTGTAGGCATGATTTTAACTTCATACATGTCCCCATCAACTTCAACATTATATTGGGTTGGAATTCCAATAGCATCGTCTTCAGTGAATGCATGAGGTGCTTTGAGTTCCTCTTCTTCAGCTTCACCTTTAAGGAATTTTGGAGCGATTGGAGGATATAACGCATAAGTTAACGCATCTTCATCAGATTTTACAAAACCTTTTTCCTCACCTTCTGATTTGAATTTATCAAATTCAGGTTCAAGCAAGTCTGCAGGCCTGCAAGTAATGACCTCTTCATCGCCAATAATCTTTTTGGAAATTTCTTCATCGACAGGTGCCGGTGGTTTACCATACATTCCTTTCATGTATTCTTTTACTTCATTGGATACGGTTTTGTATCTTTCGCCACCTAAAACATTCATTACAGATTGAATACCCACAATTTGACTTGTTGGAGTTACAAGAGGTGGATATCCCATATCTTTCCTTACACGAGGCATCTCATCCAATACGTCATTGTATCTGTCAAGAGCATTCTGTTCTTTAAGTTGTGAAATAAGGTTTGAAAGCATTCCACCAGGAATTTGGTATAACAATACATCAGCATCAATACTTGTTGAGATAGGATCCAAAATACCTAAGTATTTTTCCTTAATATCATCAAAGTATTTTTTAATGTGAGCCAATAATTTTAAATCAAGGCCTGTGTCAAATTCTGTGCCTTGTAGGGCTGCAACCATACTTTCTGTAGGTGGTTGGCTTGTTCCCCATGCAAGAGGTGAAATAGCTGTATCTAAAATGTCAACTCCAGCTTGACATGCGGCATAATAACTGATAGGTGTCATACCGCTGGTACAATGACAGTGTAAATCTACAAGCAAATCAGTTTCTTCTTTTAATTTTGATACTAATTCATAAGCGGAGGTAGGTGTAATTAAACCTGCCATATCTTTAATAGCTACAGAGTCACAATCTAAAGCTTCAAGATTTTTAGCTAAATCAACAAAATCATCTAAAGTGTGAACTGGACTAATGGTGTAACTAATTGTACCTTGTACATGAGCCCCTTGCTCTTTAGCTACTTTAATAGCCTTCTCCATATTTCTAATATCATTTAAAGCATCAAAAACTCTGAAAATATCTACACCATTTTCATAAGATTTTTCAACGAATTTTGTTACAACATCATCAGGATAATGTTTGTAACCTACTAAGTTTTGCCCTCTTAAAAGCATTTGAATAGGAGTTTTGTTAAATTCAGATTTTAATTGCCTTAATCTTTCCCATGGGTCTTCATTCAAATATCTAATACAAGTATCAAAAGTAGCTCCACCCCAAGCTTCTACTGAAAAATAACCTACTTTATCCATTTCTTCAGCAATAGGAATCATGTCTCTTGTTCTCATCCTTGTTGCAAGTAGAGATTGGTGAGCGTCACGAAGTGCTGTTTCTGTAAATCTTACTT
>JAUNXN010000082.1 GCA_030539795.1 Methanobrevibacter sp. | reverse complement strand
TTATAATTAACGTAAACAACACCATCAGCATCATTAGGAAGTCCTGTGACTGTAATTTCTACATCATCACCTGCATTAACGTCACTTGATTGTGCATTGAATGAAGTTTGGACATATCCGACAGATACTGATTTAGGCATGGTCTTTCCATTATAATTTACATCACCTGAATATGTGACATTGAATGGATACTCTCCTTTTAGAAGACCTGAAATGATTAAGGTGGCTTTTCCATTTAAAACATTTGATGAATTTGATTTGCCTCCAACATTTACTGAAACGAATCCTGTTGCATCACTTGGCAAGCCTGTTACATTAATTTGCAGTGCCTCATCAGCATTTATATTATTGAAATCAACATTCATTGTCGGGTCTATTTTGCCAACACTAAATTTGACATTGATTTTTGCAGAATTGAATCTTTCATCACCTGCATAGCTGATTTCGGCAGTGTAGTCTCCACCAGACAAACCAGAAACGACAAATGAAATTTTTCCGTTGGCATTGACTGATTCATTAACGTATTTATCGGATATTTTAATGGAAACGATGCCTGTTGCAAGTTCCTCCAACTCGATATTGACGGCTACGTCTTCACCATAGGTCACGTTCTTAATCTCTGCAGTTAAATTCGGGTCCTTCAATGGAGCATTATCAATAGCTATTAATCTGTTTCCGCTGATTACATAAATTACTCCGTTACTGTCCATTATAGGGTCATTTGTAATGCTTTCGTTTAGATTTATTTTCCATAAGAGATTTCCGTCGGTATCTATTGCATAAAACATTCCACTTTCAGATCCTGCATATAGCATACCGTCCTGACCAACCAATAATCTGGATGAAATTGTATCATTGAAATCATAAATCAATGTCTCATCATTAGCGGAATAATCAACTAATTTTCCTTCTTTATTGATTGAATATACCTCTCCGTAATTTCCAATTGATAAATAATTGCCCGGTGTTCCGGTAATTTCTACATCACTCACTTTTGAACCCTGAGTATTATATCCGATTACATGGCCATTGGAAATAATGTAAATCATGTTATTTGCCCCAACAACCGGGCGCATATCACTTACTACCGGAATAGCAAATATGATTGATTTGGATGATATTTCAACAGCCATTAAAGCGGTTTTAGTTGAAAATGTGATAATATCATCATTGACCAGCACTATAGGAGAAGTGATTTCATAGTCTCCAATATCAATTTCAGTCGGTGCAGTGCTTGTTTGCCAGATTTTATATGGGATTATGGCAACTTTTGTGCCCTGATAGCCGTAATATTCGCCTGCAGTATAAACATTTGCATCACCGTCTACAATTGGTGCGAAAACACTTGATCCCTGATATATGTTATTGTTATATTTCTCACCGGTTGTCTGATTAATGAAGTATAGCTTATCACCAATTTTCGGAGCTAAAATCACATCACGACTGATAGCAATGCCTGAGAAATATTGACCTGCATCCTCTGAGTTGAAAATCCAATTGGTGCTGCCATCAGTTGCATTGATTGAATAGATTCCATTGGAAGTGGTTACGTATACATTGCCGGCACCATCAATTGCCATGCTGCCTATAACAGTTCCATCAATGTCTTTTATCCATGCCACATTACCGTTAGCATCACTTGAATAAGGTGATTCTCCACTATTTTTAACGTCATATCCATCATTTGGCCATTGCGGAGTATCCCAAGCGGATACATTGAATTTTTTACTTTCAAAAGCACTTAAGTAATTGCCATCTCCACCATAATCAGCGGAAATGGTATATTGGCCAACTGCCAAATCTGAAAATGTTCTTGTAAACAGTCCGGTTCTTGGAACATTTGGATTTTCAGTTCCGCCAGGAGTGACCAGCTCAATTGTGCCTGTTGTTCCTCTAGTAATTGTGATTTGAACATTTGAAACCTGTCCCTCTTTTATATCGGCCACGTCAATTGTTATTATAGGTCGGGCTTTTGCGACATTGAAGGTTTTTGAAGTTTCTTTCGGTTTATAATTATTATCTCCGGAGTATATGACTGAAGCCTGTTTGCTATTTCCAGCATTTAATCCTGATATGTTCAAGCTTGCTTTACCCGCATTGACATTTGCAGTTCCATTCTTACCGTCAACAATTACTGTAACGGTTCCTGATGCATCATCGTTTAATGTAATTGTGAATTCTGCATCTTCCCCATAGGTAACGCTTGAAACTGAAACATCTAATGTGGCATTAAACCTTCCAACATCAAGCAGTGTTGTATTCTGGCTGCTTAGATATTTTGCATCACCATTATATGTTGCCACAACATTGTAAAGGCCTCTTGAAATGCTTCTTATCAAATAGGTTGCGCTTCCGCCGGAAATTGTAACATTTTCCTTCTCACCGTTAATGTCGACTGTAATTGTTCCGGAAGCATCAGAATTCACATTGAATGTTAAAGTGACATCACTGCCGACAACCATATCGCTATGGGAAATTGTTATTGTTGAGTTGTTCTTTTTGACTTTGAAATTGGCTGATGCATTTCCAGCCAGATAATTGCCGTTTCCGGAATAATAAACTTCAACAGTGTAATTATTTGCCTGAAGATTTGCTACGATGAATTCGGCTTTGCCTGATGAAATCTGTTTGGAATCTGTCCTATCACCTACCCTGATTGAAATTTCACCGGTTGCATCGCCTGCATTAACGGTGATTTTAGCTGAATCAGGATAGTAGACATCAGAGGCATCAATTGTTAGCTGAGGGTTTGCTTTTTCAACCCTGAACAATTTGGTTATTGTGTACGGATTGTATTTTCCATCTCCGCTGTAGGTCAAATTAATCAGATACTCGCCGGCATTCAAGTTTGGAATTGAAATTGCGTTGTTAAAACTATAAGGGGTATTATTGATTTTAAGTGAAAACTTGCTTGCATCAACATCACCTGGAACAGTAATGTTAATGTCAACAGGGTTTCCATAGGTATTGTTTTCAACAGCTATCACAATTTCAGGATCCACTAAACTCCAAGCAAAATCAATAGTTGATTCAACACCAGCATAACTGACGGTGAGTGAACCTGAATCATAGCTTTTAAGTGTGTATTCGACAGTGGCGCTTCCTTTTACAACATTAATTTTATATGCGCTGGCAGTACCATTTTTTGCAACTACATCCAAATCAAAGCTAGGCAGTTTGGAAGCGTCGACAAATGATGAATTGCCTTGCCTGTCTACAGCATTGTAAAGGTCGATTAAAACCAATGCATTTTGGTCGTATGCCAAATCAGTTACATTGGCTGTCATGTTAAGCACTATCCAGTTATTGCATGCGCTTTGATAAACCGCAGGAGCAACATCATAGTTTTCTAATGTATTTCCCCACCAGTTTCCATCCAGATTTTTATAACATTTCATATTATTGGCGGTTGATGCTGAAAATACAGCATGGTTATTGTTTGAATATGAATTGTTTACGATTATTGAGTTTGAAACAAATACTGAACTGCTTCCTCCAGCAGAATAGATTACCGCCGCTCTTGTACCATAATTAATGTTATCTTTGAAGACACATTGATCAACTCTGAGTGTGGGGGATTCTTCAATCTTAATACATGATGCATGATCACTAGTACTGCCAACAGTATTGGCAATGAATTTAGTGTTTGTTACTGTTAAAGACTTACCTGAATTTGCACCGAAATATACGCAACCCCATTTAACCTTATTGTTTTCAAAAATTGAATTTGAAACAGTTCCCTTTACACCTGTTTTTGTATTAGCTGTTCTGATTAATGAATCGGCAGATGAATAAGAAGCAATGTTGTTTGTAAAAGTACAATTGTCAACTAAAAACTCATCAGATTTTATCAAAGTAACGTAAACGCTTGCCTTATTGTTGTTGGTAAATATAGAGTTATATACTTCAACATTCGGTGCTTCGATTAAAACCATAGCAGTATTTCCGTTAGGTGAAATCCTACTAAATGTACAGTTGTCAATAGTCAAATATCCGTTGTTCTGTGAAATAACCCTTTTATTTTTATATTTATTGTCTGCAGTGAATACAATATTGTCAAATGTTATTCCATTTAAACTCAAATCTGAATAATTAGTGACAGTGAATATTGTTTGTGACAGCATTGGAATAATTCCACTGAATTTTACATTATTCTCACCTGCTATGGTCAAATTATAATCGATTGTTAGGTTTGACTCGCTAAATGTTCCATCCATTATGATAATATTTCCTGTTGTGCGTGCAAGCTCAATAGCCTTTGCAATAGTCTTGACTGGAGAGGTTCTGGATGAACCATTATTGGCATCATTACCTGAATTCTGTGAGACATAAATATATTCTTTTGGAATACCTACCAAAATCTCATTAGTTACACTGTTTGATATAGATGGGACAGCATAAACATGACAAGTTTGACCATCTTCAAGTTTCAATGAAAAAGTTCGGCCGACTACTGTCTTATTGTACACACCATCAACAAAAATATCATATGCAGTTGTGTCTAAAATATCCCTTTCAAATGAATTTGGGTTTTTAAGCTCTGCATCAATGTGTACAATTACATCATCCCCAATTTTTTCATCAGCCAACAGTCTTAATTTTTTAAATTCAAAAGAGTTGTTATAGTAGTAATTATCTCTAATTTCCAAATAGGAACCGGTAGCGAGCCTGACATCCAACACATCGCCGACACGGGTGTGGTTGATGAATCTATTTCCTATAATGATTACATCAGGTGAACCCATTTGCAATCCCCCGTTGATAGCACAGATTGCAGTTCCAATTGAAGCACTGTTTTTGATGAATGTTGTATTTCTCACATCAAGCAGACCTTGATCCATAAGGGATATAGCTCCACCACGGCCGGTACCATCAGACAACTCATCTATTCCCCAACAGGTATTTTCATTATCTTCAAACAAGGAGTCTCTGATGATAATGTATGGGGCATGCAAATATTTACAAGCACCTATAGCACCACCACCATTATTAGTGGTACAATTGTTACCAATGAATATGGTGTTGTATATCTGCAGATAGCTATAAGTATATAATGCACCACCATTCCAACCTGCTACATTATAAGTGAAGTTACAATCATACAATGTTGTATTAGCACCACCGTGAGTATGTATTGCACCAGCCCACCAGAAAGCACTATTCCTGTAGAAAGTGGAATTTTTCACTACAAGTATACCACAGTTATTGATACAACCAGGTTCGGTTCTAGCATAGTTACCTTCAAAGTATGAATCGGTAACATTCATACGAGCAAGAACACATGTTTTAGTAGGATCATCCTTAGGATTGTATACACTCAAACAACCAAAGTCAGTGGTACAATTAATAAAAGTACAGTTAGTTACTACAGCATCACCAAGCTTGATATGCAATATTGATGAATGACCCAAATTAGTGGAAATGTTTGTGAAGTAACAGTTTTCAATATAATTAACTGCATTACCACCCATTTGACAAAATACTCCATCCGGCTGATATCGGGTACCTATCCACTTGAAGGTCAAATTCTTTAAAGTTATACCAACACCGTTACCATCCGGAACTACCATAGCGGTATAAGTAATATTGCGAGGATTAGGTGAAGAATCACCTATATATGCGCCATTAGCACCAATAATAGTTACATTATTGTTAAATATTATCTGACTGTCAGTTGACTGTGGATTTGACGGATAATAATTTGTATTCTCTTTTAGTTTCAAAACATAATTCTTGTCATTCAAGGAAGCGTAATACTGTATATCCTCCCAGTTTTCAACTTCAATTTCACCAGATTCCTCATTATATATGGAATCCACATCATTACTCTTTAAAATATTATCGGGCTCAATTTGATAATCATCATAAACATCGACCTCATAAGAGGCTGTTTCATTAAAAGCGCTGTCTGCATCAGCAGCATAAGCACTGCCTGCAGCAAACAAAAGCACCAATAGGATTATCAATAATCCCCCTTTTTTTGAAATAATCATAACACAACCCATTTTGATAAATTTTTAAATTATGTTAAATATATTTATTAAACTGAATATATAAATTTATCAAATTAACTGGATAAAAATTAAAAAAAGTTAGAAGAGTATGAAATACTCAACTATTTGATTGTTACTTTTATAGATTTGCTGGATGCCTTATATGTTTTATCTCCAGCGAATGTGAATTTTGCAGTGTATTTGCCTTTCTTAGCCAATATAATGGCAAATTTGGCCACACCTTTAGCATTTGTTTTAGCAGTGTAGATTTTGCCGTTGATTTTAAGGGAAATTTTCTTTCCTGCTTTAAGGTATGTTTTGCCGTCGTATGGGTTTCTGACTGTTTTCAAGGTTACACTGATTGTTTTTGTTTTTGCTTTTGCATTGAATGTTTTAGCTTTTGCAGAAATGCTTGTTTTCTTAGCTGTCAAGATCAATTTGGTTGAATTGAATGAAGCGCTGTATTTGTCATTGCCTAAGAATGATAATGCGTAGGTGTATGTGTTAGCGGCGGCCAAGTTCACCTGTACACCGAATCTTCCCTGCTCATCAGTCACGACATCATAAATCGGTCCGTTAACAGCCACTTTACAAGGCATGTTAGCCAATGGTTTTCCATTGATGTCTTTTAATACTGCATAGAAGAAGTCTCCTCTTTCACCAACATAATAATCGTTAGCCTGACGAGTGAATTTATATTCAGACTCAATAATTGTAGCGATCTGTTTAACGGGTTCAATAGGTTCTGTAGTTATAGTGGCAGTACCATTGACATATTCAATAGGATATTCTTTGCCATCAACAACAACAGTCTTAGTCTGATTAGCTAAAGCCTCTTCTAATTGACGGACCAAATCAGCAATAGTCCTATTAGCATCAGCAAGATCATCAGCCAATTTAGTAGCATTAGCTTGAGCCTCAGCCAACTCACCAGTCAAATCAGCAATAGTCCTAT
>JAUNXN010000081.1 GCA_030539795.1 Methanobrevibacter sp. | reverse complement strand
TGATAATATGAAGAAAGCTGTTGTATTTGATAACTCTGGAACATTGATAGAGAGATATAGGGTTATTAAGGATGTATTGAACGATAATGTATTTACAAACATTAACTCTCTGGATTTAATTGATGCAGCTGATTCTCTAGCTTTGGTTGTACTCCAATTCAACACCAATAAGCTTTTGAAATTGGATCCAAACACTTTGATTTCAGACGTCATCAAGGAATATGAAATAGATTTTGACGTAAGCTTTTCCACCAAGCAGGTTTCAAAAGCCGAAGTTAAGGAAATCCTTGACCATGAAAAATCGACCAAAATATCCGATATCACTGACGGATTCGACATTTTAAGGGAAAAGATTCCCTACATGGAGCTGTGCAACGGATCTGCATTAATCGTTGACATGGATTTGGGCGTTGTTGCATATACAATTACTTCCGCAGGCAAGTTTTTCCCTAGGGTCTTTGAAACCGTTGAAACGTTGAAGTCACGCGGTATTGACATATTCATTGCATCCGGCGACAGAAAGGGAGCCATCAATAAGCTGGCCAACATGCTTGATGTTCCCGAAGACAACGCTTTCGGAACCGTCTCTACAAGAGGAAAATGCGAAGTCGTCTCCATTCTAAAGGATGGCGGCTATAAGGTCATGATGGTTGGGGATGGCCTGAATGACATATTGGCATTCAAAAAAGCCGATGTAAGTGTCCTTACCATTGAACAGCAGGAGGAAGTGTCTCCTAAAATGATGGATAAGACAGATTATGTCATAAAGGACATTTTTGAAGTCACTGAGATTGACTTCTGAATTATTTTTTTTAGATGTTTTAACTTATAACTTATAACTTATAAGTAATAACTTATAAAAAAATAATAAATTATAAGTTATCAATAACCTCTTTGCTCTTTAAAATGTTGTCGAAGTTGTTTAATTCAATTATTGCGGTATCAATCTTCTTCAACAGGTTTAAATCAAGTGTACCTTCGCCTAAAGTAATGTGTTGATCTTTAACACCATCATTATCATTTAGATGACAATAACTGATGTTTTTTAAGCTTAACATCTCTTCTAAATTGCCGCAGGTGTTTCCATGGCCGGTATCAATAGTCAGGCTGCAGCCTGTTGCCTCCTGAATCATTTCAATCTCTTCAACCGTATTTCCTAAAAACTTTCCCCTAACGGGCATATTTTCAACTGAAATTTCAACATTTGTGTTGTCAATGATTTCTCCAATGCTTTCAACAGCTATTTCAAGTGCCCATTTTCTAAGGTGAGGTTCATTTCGGCCAATGATTCCGGGATGTACTGTAATTGTATTGGCATTTATTGTTTCTGCATATTGACCGCACTGGATCATCTGTTTTACACTTTCAGCCCTTATTCCCTTGTTTAAACTTGCGATGTTAATGTCCACTGTTGCGGCATGAATTCTCATATCCAGTCCGCAGTCCTTGAATTCCATATTGTCCTTTTCAAAGAACGGGCCTTCACCGAGAATCTCTATTATTTCAAATCCGTGTTTTTTAGCTAGATTGATGATGTCATTGTTTGGTTGCATGAATAAAGCCAGTGTTGTAAAACCTAATTTCATGTTTATATATTAGGATGCTTAATATAATAAATGTTTATATATATCAAATTTTGACATATGGTGAAATATGACTGATGAAACGAATTTTGATGGAGATGAAAAAAAGATTTTAAAACATTTTTTCAATGGTTTAACTCGAAATCTGATTCTATGGATTATTTCCAAAGAAAAAATTCATGGTTATGGAATCATGAAAAAATTAGATGAGTTTTTTGATTTTGGCAACGTTAACTGTGACATTAAAAACACATCCAGTAAAGTCTATCCGATTTTGAGAAAAATGGAGGATAAAGGATTAATCATTGGAGAATGGCAAATTAATGAAAACAACAAAAGAGTGAAATATTATACCATAACGGATGAGGGATTGTTAATATTGGATAATATTCGCAGTGTGATGAATTATATAGTGAATAATCCTTCATGGTTGATGTTTTACAAAGACATGGCAGGAGTTGAAATTAACAATGAAAAACGCGATAGAAACGAAAAATCTGACTAAAATCTACAATAATAATTTTACTGCCGTCAATTCTCTTAACCTGGAGATTCCAGACAAGACCATTTTTGGAATGTTGGGTCCAAATGGAGCGGGCAAAACAACCACCATTAAGATGCTCACTTGTTTGATACAGCCTACCTCTGGTCAGGCGGTTGTTGGAGGATATGATGTTCAAAAAAATCCCGATGAGGTTCGAAATCTTTTGGGAATGGTTCCCCAGCAGGTAAGCCTGTATAAGGATTTGACAGTCATGGAAAACTCACAATTGTGTGCGGATTACTATGGCGTTCCCGTTGAAGAGAGGGATTCCAGAATTGAAGATTTGATGGAACTTGTTGACATCAAATATGCTAAGGATAAAAGGGTAGGGCAACTTTCAGGCGGTCAGAAGCAGAAGGCGTCTCTTGTAGCCAGCCTGGTTCATAAGCCGGATATATTATTTTTGGATGAGCCTACCATAGGCCTTGATCCAACAACAAAGCGCACTCTATGGGATTTGATTAGGGAGCTTAATGATGATGGCCATACTATCATTTTATGCTCTCATGATATGCATGAGGTAGATATGCTTTGTGATAATGTTGGAATCATTAATACAGGCAATTTGGTTGCTTATGATACTCCTCAAGGCCTTAAGGATTCTCTTTTGGAAAGCAATAAACAGGAATTCAGCGATGCCTTAAGTGCAATTTCAGATGAAAATGAAGATTCCGTGCAAGTCAGCGACGATTTCAGTAATCTCAGTTTAAAAAAGATGTCAATTCTTTTGAAAAATCAGGATGAAGCTATTATTGATTCATTAAAAAGGTTTAGTGATGTTAAAAGTATTGAAATTGCTCGAAATGGCCGTATTAATTTAAGAATTGACGGTTTTGATGATATGGCCGTTCAAAATGTTTTGAATAAAATTATTTCTTCCGGAGGAATCATCAAATCCATTTACACCGAGGAGCCTTCTCTGGAAGACGTATTTATAAAATCAACATCAAGGGTGAGTGAAGATGATAGAGCCTAAAAAATTTTGGTGGATGATAAAGAAGGAATTGATTTCCCTTAAAAGGCACCCTGCAAGATTGGTTTCCATTCTTGCATTTCCAATAATCATGATTTTACTTTTTGGTTATGGTATGGGTGGTGAAATGACAGATTTGCCGATTGTTGTTGTTTCTCAGTCTCATGGTGATTTGACCGATTTGACACTTGATACAATTAAATCAACAGAAACGTATCATGTCGTTGAAGTCATTGATGATTTGGATGAGGGAAAGGAACGTGTTGACAATGCCGAAGTCAAGGCAGCCATAATTCTCCCATCGGATTATGATGACGATTCGTCCCATCAGAAGGGAGTGACCCTTTATCTTGATTCTTCCGATCAGATGGCTGCACAAATTCTTGAATCTTCAACTCAAGGAATATTCTATAGGCTGTCCAATATGGTTGCGGCACAGACAAGCGTGTCTACAAAGGACGCTGACATTGAGCCAAGCATTTCACATTCCCTGAACAATTTCAAGGATGATATAAGCTTGCATATAAACAGAATTTATGGAAATATCAAATACATTGACTTTTTGGTTCCGGCCATTTTAGGAATGACCATCATGATGAGCTGTATGATGGGCATGGGAGCCACCATTGCAGGAGAAAGGGAAACCGGTGAGCTTGCAAGATTGTTCATGACACCCACTTCTGTTTCAACAGTCATCGGCGGTAAGATTGCAGCCAAACTTCTAATCGAACTGGTCAGAGCGTTGATACTGATTTTCATGGCGGTTCTATTATTCAATGTCAGTATCAAAGGCGGATTCTTGCAGACATTCATAGTTTTAGTCATTGGCGCATTGTGTTTTGTCGGGTTTGGTATAATGCTTTCGGCAAGAACCCAAACTCAGGAGGATTATGCTCAAATATCACTTCCGTTTTCAATGCCTATGATGTTTGTATCAGGAGTATTTTATCCAATTGAAACAATGCCTTGGATCTTACAGAAATTGGCTTACATTTTCCCGCTTACTTATCTGAATGATGCTATGAGGGGGATAATGCTTAAAGGTCAAACTTTGGGCGATGTATGGTTTGATTTAGTTGTCTTATTAGGATTTACACTGTTGTTTTTCATCATTGGAGTTAAACGATTTAATAGGGATGTGTAGGAGGTTATGAAATGTATAAGAAATTATTGATAGGGTTAATTATTTTTGTTTTATGTTTATCTCCGATTGCAGCTGAAAACTGGAATTCATTTGCAGGGGATGTCAATCATAATGCTTATAGGGATGAAAGTTCGGACTTTGTAACAAATTTATGGACGTTTAATATGGGATCTCCCGTTCACTCATCTCCGGCAATATACAAGGATAACATTTATGTAGTCTCACAGGAAGGAATTTTAAAGGCCATTGATATGGAAACAGGCGAGGAAGAATGGGATTTCGATTTGAAGTCACCGACAAATTCCTCACCGATAGTTCATAAGAACAGGCTGTATATCGGATGTGAGGATGGCCTCAAGGCAATCAATATCAACAGCCATGACCTTGTATGGGACTATGACTGCGACAATGTGGCTTCAACTCCATTCTTCTATGACGATATTGTTTACTTTGGAAGCGATGACGGGCATCTGTACGGCCTTGACGATGACGGAAAGGTCACATTCAACAAAAAGCTGGACGGCGAGCTCAAATCATCACCAATTGTTGTGGATGATACAATCTATATCGGCTCAACCAATTCCAAAATCTACTCCATAGGCACAGACAAGCAGAAGAATTGGGAATTCACAGCAGGCGATGAAATATTATCCTCACCGACCTACGTCAACAAGAGCGTCATTGTCGGTTCAACTGACGGCAACGTATATTGTCTTGACAAGTCTAACGGCGATTTGAAATGGAAAGTCGATTTGAACGATAAGATAATTTCATCACCGACCCTTGATAAGCATGACAACAGCGTTTATATAGGCTCAGATGAGGGAAACATGACATGTCTAGATGTTCGTGACGGCACTGTCAAATGGAGCCATCCTACAGGAGATAAGATCCGGTCCACTGCAGCATTGAAAGACAATCGCATTGTTTTCGGATCCAACAACGGCAATCTGTATGTCTTGAACAAGTACACAGGCTTGGAGGAGTTTGTATATAATCCGGGCACAATCCTGTTCAACTCAGCAATCACCTCTTCACCTGCAATAAACGGAGACAGCTTGTTGTTTGGAGATGATTCAGGTCAAGTATATTCATTGAATCTGGAAAAGAATGAAGGTCCTACTCCAATTCAATTCTTCTATTCCTTGGCCATTCTGATTGTTGCTGTTATTCTGGCTGTTTTTGTTGTAAGAAAAGTTAAAGGTAGAAAATAATTTTCTACTTTTTTTTTATTTTTCAAAAAATTTATTATGGTTATAGATTTATACTTTAATTATTAATCTGGGGAGTATTTTGATGACTACAGACATTGACATTCTAAAAATGGAAAACATGAATCTGGCCGAAAAAATTTATATTTTCGACACTACATTGAGGGACGGCGAGCAGACTCCTGGAGTTGCTCTTACAGTGGATGAGAAAATTCAGATTGCCCAAAAGCTCAATAATTTAGGGGTCGATAAGATTGAAGTAGGTTTTCCCGCCTCATCAAAGGGCGAAATAGAATCTGCAAAAAAAATCAGGGCAAGGGATTTGGATTCCACCCTTGTAGGTTTGGCCCGTTCATTGAAAAGTGACATTGATGCAGTTCTTGACGCTGATTTAGAATACATCCATACCTTTATAGGAACTTCCCCATTGCATCGCGATTACAAGCTTAAAAAGTCTAAAGAGGAAATCATTCAAGGCGCTGTAGAGTCAGTTGAGTATGCAAAAGACCATGGTCTGACAGTTGAGTTTTCAGCCGAAGACGCAACAAGGACTGAAAGGGATTATCTCTTTGAAATATTCAATGAGGTTGCAGGTGCCGGAGCCGACTTTTTGGATGTTCCGGACACTGTCGGCATATTGACTCCAATAATGACCCGTGAATTAATCACTGACATTAAGAACAATTTCAAAATTCCTATAAGCGTTCATTTCCACAACGATTTCGGGCTGGCTACTGCAAACACATTAACAGCTATTGAATGCGGTGCAAATCAGGCTCATGTCACTGTCAACGGTTTGGGTGAAAGGACAGGTAACTGTTCCCTTGAAGAGCTTGTCATGACTCTTAAAACTGCTTATGGTGTTGATTTGGGCCTTGATACTACAAGGTTATACAGTCTTTCAAACCTGGTTGGACGTCTGACAGGGGTAAAGATGCCTGTAAATAAGCCGATTGTCGGTGATAATGCTTTCGCTCACGAATCTGGAATCCATGTTCATGGAATATTGAACAACGCTTCGACATATGAGCCAATGTCTCCTGAAATGGTAGGTCATTCAAGGCGGATAGTTTTAGGAAAGCACACAGGAGCCAATGCCTTAAAGTCCAAACTTAAGGAATATCACATCGATTTGGATGAGAATCAGTTCTGCAAGGTTTTTGATGAAATCAAGTCATTGGGCGACAGCGGAAAGTGCGTCACTGATGATGATCTGGTGGCTATTGCAATCACCGAGCTTGCTTCAGCCCGTGAAACCCCTATTGAAATTAAGGGATTAAGCATATCGATGGGAGCGAACGTCTCACCTACCGCCACCGTTAAGCTTGCAATTGACGGTGTTGAAAAGGAGACTGCAAGCACTGGAGTCGGCCCTGTTGATGCTGCATTGAACGCTATCGGCACATTAATTCAGGATACCCTTAACATTGAACTTGAGGAATATAATCTGGAAGCTATCAACGGCGGTACGGATGCTCTGGCTGATGTGTTCGTAATCTGTTCAGACCCTGACGGAAACAAATCCACAGGAAGGTCAATCAATCAG
>JAUNXN010000080.1 GCA_030539795.1 Methanobrevibacter sp. | reverse complement strand
GTTGCATTCGGACGTAATCTGTTCCAGGCAGATAATCCGGGTAAGATTACCCGTGCAATTTCAGAAATAGTCCACCATGATGCAGAAGTGGATGAAGCAATGAAATTCTTAGAATAGGTGATTTGATGCAAAACAAATTCGCTTGGATAAGCACTCCTGACGAAGAATGGGAAGACAAAAAGGAAATGATTACCACTGCATTGGAATCCGGAATAGACCATGTCTTGGATTTTGATGACATCGAACAAATCAGAAAGCTCGGCAATGTAAAGATTATTGCAAACAACGATGATGCAGACATATATCTGGTTGGCATTAACGGTGAAGGAGACGGCTTTGCTGAATTGAATGAGGATTTTACTGATTCAATTGATATTGCTAATGCAAAAAAAGCGAAAAGCGAAGGAAAAACAGTATGTGCATATATAATAATCACTGATAAAGCTCATGAACAGTTAGCTGTCAAATTAGGTTCAATCGTAGACTATATCATTCTTGTGGGAACCGACTGGACTATCATTCCTCTTGAAAATATCATTGCAGACCTGCAGAAGACAGATGTGCAAATCATTGCTGCAGTGCGCGATTTGGACGGAGCCAGGGTTGCTCTTGAAACATTGGAGCATGGAACCGACGGCATAATATTCGAGGCGAATGACTTCAACAACATCAAGAAGATAGCTCAGGAGGTCGTTGAGGCATCACAGACAAAATATGAACTGCAGATAGCCACAGTAACCAATGTTAAGCCATTGGGATCAGGCGACAGGGTATGTGTCGATACAACTGACATGATGAAGCCTGGAGAAGGAATGCTCATAGGTTCATATTCAAAGTCCATGTTTCTGGTACATTCCGAATCTCTTGAAAGCGAATATGTTGCTTCCCGTCCGTTCAGAGTCAATGCAGGTCCGGTTCAGGCTTATGTGATGGTTCCGGGAAACAAAACAAGATATCTCTCCGAACTTGTTGCAGGAGATGAAGTTTTGATTGTCAACACTAAAGGGGAAACCAGAACCGCTTATGTCGGAAGAAGCAAGATTGAAAGAAGACCATTGATTTTGATTGAAGCGGAATATGAAGGCCAGGTTATCAGGACACTCCTGCAGAATGCTGAAACAATCAGGATAGTCGATGAAAATGATGAACCTTTATCAGTAGCTGACGTAAAGGCGGGCGATAAGGTAAAAGTATACATTGAATCCAGCGCACGCCATTTCGGAATCGCCATTGATGAAACAATTATTGAACAATGAGGTAAAGCATGTCACAGGTACGAGCATTTTTAGCCATAGATTTGGATGATGATTTAAAGCCGAAGATTAATAAGATAATTAAAGAATTTAAACAGATTGATACACGAATCAAATATGTGGAATTAGCAAACCTTCATTTAACCTTGAAATTCTTTGGAGAAATAGACACTGCCGGTTTGAAATTGTTGGAAGAAACAATAGCAAAGGTCGTATCTGAATTCAAGCCTTTTAACATTAAGATTAAAAGCTGCGGTGCTTTCCCTAACAGAAACCATATAAAAGTGATATGGGTCGGGATTGAAGACGATTCCATAATCAGGGACATGCATGATAAACTGGATAAGGAATTCACTAAATTGGGCTTCGATAAGGACAGGAAATTCTCAACACATTTAACTATAGGACGCATGAAATCAGCAAAAAACAAAAATCAGGTAAAATCAACAATTGAAGAATTTAGTGATGTTGAAATTGGTGAGATGACCGTAAATAATATCGTATTGAAAAAATCCACTTTAAAGCCATCCGGACCAATATATGAAGATTTAAAAGTTTTTGAATTGTGATTTTATGGATTATAATTTAATATTGAATGATATAAAGCCAACAATCGATGAATTAAATCAGCTTAATGAAGTTTCATCCAGGCTAATCAGTTATTTGCAGAATTTATGCGACGGCGAGAATCTCAATGCCAATGTTGCTTTGGTCGGTTCTGTTGCAAAAAATACCGCCCTTAAAGGCAAATCGGACATTGACATTTTCATTGCATTTCCTTTGGATACCGATAAAAAATTTTTAAAGCAAAAGGGTCTTGAACTGGCCCATAAATGCTGTGATGAATTCAAAAGCACTCCTGAACATCATTTCGCATCACATCCTTATGTCACTACTCATATTAACGATTTTGAAGTTGACATTGTTCCGTGCTATGCGATTGAAGATGGAAGCCAGCTCAAATCCGCAGTGGACAGGACAATCCTGCACACCCGTTACGTTAAGGCCAATTTGAAGGAAGGCCAGGAAGATGAGGTATTGCTTTTGAAACGTTTCATGTCAATGACCGGAACATATGGTTCGGAATTCAAGGTCGGCGGTTTTGCGGGATATTTGTGTGAACTATTGATTATCCATTATGGAACTTTTGAAAATACCCTGAAAAAGGCCATAAACTGGAAGTTCGGCCATAGCATCGATTTGGAAAACTACGGAACCTCCAAGCAGTTCAATGACCCGTTGATAGTTATTGATCCGACAGATGAGAACAGGAATGTCGGAGCCGCTTTGAGATTGGAGAAGCTGGCTGAATTTATCCAATCCGCACGTAATTATATTTTCTCAGATAACAAGAAAGACTATTTTTATCCATTGAATCGGGATTTGAATAAAGAGGAAATACTGAATGAATTCAAATTGAGAAACAGCGAGTTCATTGCAGTCAAGTTCAACATACCCGATATACCCCTCGACACATTGCACCCTCAGCTTAGAAAAACGACTGAGGCTCTTGAGCGCAAACTGAACGGCGAAGAGTTCAATGTCTTCAAGGCTGATTATTGGAGCGATGAGATATTGAACTGTGTTATTCTGCTTGAGATGGCATCATCAACCTTAAATGATGTTAAGGTGAATGTCGGACCGAAAGTATTCATCAATCAGGCCTGCGAAAACTTTGTAGCCAAATACGGCCGTGAAAACTGCTATGTTCAAGGCGACTTTTTGGTGCATACCCAAAAAAGGGAATTCAGCGATGCCAAAAGCTTGATTGAACATATTTTCACAAAAGAGCACATCGGACTAATTAAAGTCGGCAAAAACCTTAAAAAGAATATCATTAACACTTATAAATTCATTGATATAGATGAAATAGGCAGCGAAGAATTTTTAGACGATTTCATAAATCCCGGACAGTATATTGTAAGGTGAAGCGATGGCGCAGAACAAGACTGAAGAAATTGACTTAATCGTTAACCATCCCAAAAAGGCGATAAACAAGTTGGCATTGCCTATCATTATAAGCAACCTGTTTATGACCCTTAACAATATCATCGACGGTATTTGGGTTGCAGGATTGGGTCCGGAATCTCTTGCGGCCGTTGGTTTTGTAACACCTCTGTTTTTTGCATTTGTCGGCATTGCAAATGGTTTGGGAGCAGGTTCAAACAGTCTGATAGCCAGATGCATTGGTGCCGAAAAGTATCATGATGCCGGAAACAGCGCAATTCATTCGATAATGCTGTGTTTCATAGTAACAGTCATTTCAACAGTCCTAATCCTGATTATCTTAAGGCCTTTGCTTTTGATGATGGGTGCCGGTGATGTGATAGATTATGCGTTGGCTTACGGATATATCGTTTTGGGAGGCGTTTTTTCACTGTTCATTCCGGCAATGCTTGCTGCGATATTCAGGTCCCAGGGTGAAATCGAAAGGGCGTCCTATCCTTTGATGCTGACAGCCATAATAAACATGATTTTGGACCCTATATTCATTTATGTAATCGGATGGGGCATTACCGGTGCGGCAATTGCCACAGTTCTTGCTGCAACGCTTGCCATGCTTCCTATGATTTACTGGATGTTCTACAAAAAGGACAGCTTTCTGGAGATTAAGTTAACTGAATATAAAAGGAATCTGTCCATTTATAAGGATATTCTTGTTGTTGGAATTCCGGCCAGTTTGGAGCAGTTCATTCTCTCTTTCGTATCAATCCTTATGAACTACTGGCTAACGTTATTGTCCGGAACCATAGCCGTGGCGGCATATACTGCAACTTGGAGACTTGTCTCTATCGGAATATCTCCATTAATCGGTATTGGAGTGGCAGCATTGACTGTTGGAGGGGCGGCTTACGGCGCTAGAAATCTGGAAAATCTCAAGACTGCATTGTATTACGGCGTTAAGTTGGGAATGATTTCATCAATAATCATCTGTTCTGTATTCTTCATATTTGCAGAGCCGCTGTCATTCATATTCTCATATTCCGCAAGCAGTGCGGTACTGTCTGCAAGAGTTGTCGAAGCCTTGAGGATTCTGTGTTTCTTCATATTGTTCATGCCCTTCGGTATACTTGCGGGTAACATCTTCCAATCAATGGGAAAGGGAACCATTTCACTGCTTTTAACTGTCCTCAGAACATTTATCCTGGAGGTTCTCTTTGCAGGCTTATTCGCATTCGTATTTGGCATGGCGGATATAGGAATCTATATCGGAATCGTCTGCGGCATGTCACTCGGGTCAATAATAGGATTTGCCTATGTGAACTATTACCTTGAAAGGCACAAAAGCTATTTTAAACAGGACGTGTAGTATTTTTTTGGCATTATTTTATGGATTCTTACATAATTCATGATAATTTAATGACGGTTTGGTATAATTTAAGATAATTTAATAATTAACTGTATATCTTTTATTTTTTAATATAAGATTTAAATGTAAAGATTATAGGTTATTTGCTTTTATATGTTTTTTTTAAAAATAATATAATAAATTTATCAAATCATTAAAATATGTCTATAAAAATTTAAAATTATTATTTGTTTTTTCGATAAATTTTTCCAAAAACTTTATAATGTTATTTTTAGATATAATTAACTATGTCAGAGATTAAGAAACTTACGGTCGATGTAGATGTTGAAGATTTTTATGAAGAGTATGTCGATTTTGAAAAAATCTTTAAATTATGCATTGAAGAGCAGGAAATGTTGGGATATAACTGGAATTATCCTCCCTTCGATTTCGATGTTGATGACATATGGAACATGTATGGCAAGCTTAGGATAATAGCTTTCAAGATTGACTTTTCAGCCGAAGAGCTTGAGCACACATTCTCAGACAAGGAGCTTGATTTCGTTTTAAAAAGATTCGAAAGGCTTAAGGTCAAATTTATGAATGAGATATACATGCTGGAAGATGAAGATTCTCTCGGATTGTATTTGGGCAAATGCAACCTTTGCATGAGATGTACAAGGGAATTCGGAGCTCCCTGCAAGATGCCCTTTAAAATGAGATATTCAATAGAATCCCTGGGCGGCGAAGTGGACCGCGCTGTCGAGGATCTGTTCGGATATAAGATACTTTACGCTCATGATGGTAAACTACCCGAATATCTGATATTCGCCGGTGGCTTATTGTATGATAAAAAATAGGTGATAAAATGATTGTAAGTGTTATTGGAGGAACAGGACCACAAGGACTTGGAATTGCTGAAAGATTAGCTATCGCTGGTGTAGAAGTAATTGTAGGTTCAAGAAAAGAAGAAAAAGCATTAGACGTAGTTGCAAAAGCTAAAGAAGACTTAGCAGACTATGACCTGAACATGGTTGGAATGGCAAACGAAGATGCGGCAAAAGCAGGAGACGTATTAATTCTCACTGTACCATTAGCAGCACAAAAACCTACTGTTGAAGGAATCAAAGAATTCTGTACAGACAAAATTGTCATGGATGCAACTGTGCCATTAGAAACAGCAATCGGCGGAAAACCATTCAGATTTGTAGACCTTATGGAAGGATCTGCTGCTGAAAGAACTGCAAAAATCCTTGAAGGAACCGGCGCTAAAGTAATCTGTGCATTCTGTAACATTTCCAACTCACACCTCTCAAACATTCCTGAAGAAATCGACTGTGACTGTTTGATTGCAGGTGACGACAAGGAAGCAAAAGAAATTGCTGCAGAAATCATTGACAAAATACCAGGTATTAAAACAATCGATACAGGTATTTTGGAAAAAGCAAGAATCATTGAAAAAATCACCCCATTATTAATTGGATTAAACATCAAATACAAATCCCATTACGGTGGTTTAAGAATTACTGGAATTCCAGCACTTGACAAAGACTAATTTGATTAATATGGATTCATTTGAGGCATTGATTGGAAAGAACATTAATGAAGTTGCCTTGAATGAATCAACAACTTTTTTTATTGCTCCTCTGGAGTATTTTTATAAGAATTGCGGTAGGCGCTATCCCGCTTCAAAGTTTAAGCTTGCAGACATGGACTACTTTAACCTGATTTCATTCACTGACCTGTTTAAATACGAATCCATTCTGATAATCTGGTATGATGAAACAGGCCTGATCACCGATTTGGAGCACTATTACCTGAGCAATGATTTTGATGTCCTCTTTAAGGATTATTACTATATAAAGAAAGCTATTGATAATGGTGAAGCCCATAGATTGCGTGAAGGCGATACTAAATATTTGGGGGCTTCCCGTTTAAGTGAAAAGGTTGCCCAGCCGAATAGTGATAGGCCGGCCAATAGGCGAGAATTTGTTTTAAAAAAGAAATACCTTCAAAAGATTCTGAATGAAATGGGATTCAGATGCATGTGATTTTATACTTTGGACAACATATTATCTAATATGAAGAAAGTTAAGATTACAATTCTAAAGACTACTTTTCAGGAAGATTTGGCTAAGGAATATGGTGTAGAAGGCTTGTCAACCTGCCCACTGATGAAAGAGGGCGAAGTGTATTATGCCGATTATGCCAAGCCTGACGGGTTCTGCGATGAGGCCTGGAAAGCCATCTATCAGTACGTTTTTGCATTGGCTCATGGCGCTAATGATATTTGGTACTATTCCGATTGGATTAAGACTCTAGGCGTAGCTATTGTAAGCTGTAATGATGGATTAAGACCAGTAATAATGAAATTGGAAGCTACAGATATTGAATCAGAAGCCGAAGGCTAGAACTTGTCGAATTCCTTTTGGGCATTTTCATAGAAATATCCCAATTCACGTCCGTTGACAAATATGTGGCTTACAGTGATTGATACGCTCATTTCATAGTCTTCATTGACTTTTCCCCAGGTTATCAGCGGCTGGATTGCC
>JAUNXN010000079.1 GCA_030539795.1 Methanobrevibacter sp. | reverse complement strand
CTTTCCCGCCGGATAGCGCAACAGCGATTAATTCGCCTTCCTTAATTAACTCATACTCGCTAATCAAATTATTAATTCTTGTAAAAATATGCTCATTAAATTCATCTTTGTTTAATTTAACCATTACAAATTGATTTATAGAAAGTTAAATAAATAATTTTACTAGGTGAAAAAATGATAACATGTGATTTTGCAATATTGCCTGTAGGAACTGAAACTACCGAATGTAAGGATTATGTAACCGCTGCAGTTCAGTCAATTAAGGATTCCGGTTTGAATTATCAGTTAACTGGAATGGGAACTCAAATAGAAGCAGATAACCTGGAAGAATTATACTCCGCAATAGCTGCCGCTCAAGAAGCTATTTTTGAACTTGGAATCGGCAGAGTATATACTGTGATAAAAGTTGATGATAGAAGAGATTTGGAAAACAGAACTTTAGATGCTAAAGTCGATACAGTAGAAAAAATGTTAAAATAAGTTAGAACTTAATCTAACTTACTTGAAGCTGTTTTAACAGCACAGATTACTCTGTCCAAATCTTCTTTTGTAAGTGACGGATGTACTGGAAGAGAAATTACATTGTCTGCTGCAAGTTCTGCATTTGGACAATCTCCTTCAATTCCTAATGCTTTGTAAATCGGTTGGTTGTACAATGGTATCGGATAGTGAATTCCAGTTCCTACGCCACAATCATTTATAATGTCTACCCAATCGTCCCTATCTCCTTTTTCAACTCTGATTGTGTATTGGTGATATACATGTTTTGAATTGTCTGCGCAATAAGGAGTTACAACACCATCAACATCTTTTAAACCTTCATTCAAATAAGCTGCGTTTTCTATTCTTTTGTCATTGAATCCGTCGATTTTTTCTAATTGTGCAAGACCGATTGCAGCTGAAATGTCAGTCATTCTAAAATTGTATCCTACTTCATCATGGTGATATCTGATGCTTGCTCCGTGAGCCCTGAACATTTTTGCATTATCTGCCAAATCCTCATCATCAGTGGTAATTATTCCACCTTCTGAAGTGGTCATGTTTTTAGTGGGATAAAAACTAAAACAGGACATATCTCCCATACTGCCAACTTTTTTGCCATTGAATGATGCTCCATGAGCCTGTGCGGCATCTTCAATGACTATCAAGCCATGTTTTTCAGCAATCTCATTGATTTTATCCATATCGGCTGACTGTCCATATAACTGAACCGGCAAAATGGCTTTTGTGTTTTCGTTTATCAATGGTTCGATGGAATCCGGATCCATTGTATAAGTTTTTAAATCAATGTCTGCGAATACTGGTTTTGCACCAGTGTATAAAATTGAATTTCCGCTTGCAATGAATGTAAATGGAGTTGTGATTACTTCATCCCCTTCGCCAATGCCGCAGGAAAGTAAAGCAACATGCAATGCAGCAGTTCCTGAGTTGACAGCAATACCATATTCCGCTCCAACCCAGTCAGCAAATTTCTGCTCAAATTCTTCGACTTTCGGTCCTTGAGCTATCATTCCTGACTTTAATACTTCAACTACATTTTCTATTTCTTCTTCTCCAATAATGGGTTTTGCAATAGGAACTTTAATATTTGACACGATTATCACCAATTTAATAAAATAACTAAAATTTCTATACTAATATTTAAATCTAATAATATTTAAAACATTACTTATTACAAAAAAACAATGAAAAGTGAGAGCAAATGGACGAATATAAAATAAAAAGTATTGAAGAAGGACTAACCAAAATAGAATTTCCCGAATTTGATAAAGTTTCATCTGATGCACCTGTTTTTTACAACCCACATATGGAATTGAACAGGGACTTGTCAATACTTGCAATCCAGGTATTCCAAAAGGAACAAGCCAGAGAACTTGACATTTGTGATTTATTTGGAGGCAGCGGAATCAGAGGCATTCGCTACAAAAATGAAATTGACGGCATCGGAAATGTTTTTATCAATGATATAAGCGAATTAGCCAATCATTACGAAAGACACAATATCGAATTGAACAATTTAGAGGATATTGAAGTTTACCAGCACGATGCAAGCATGTTTTTAAGAATGAAACGTGGCGAATTTGATGTAATAGATATCGATCCATTTGGAACTCCTTCTCCATTTCTAGATTCTGCAGGCTACTGCGCTCGCAGGAACTCACTTTTATGCGTTACCGCCACAGACACTTCCGCATTATGCGGAACTTATAAGGAACCTTGCATAAGGAAATATAATTCAAAACCCTACAAAAGCGAATATTGCCATGAAACAGGAATCAGAATATTGGCGGGTTTTGTTGCTCTTACACTTTCGAAATATGCAAAATACATTGAAGTGAAAATGTCCCACAGCACTGAACATTATATGAGATTATATCTTGAAATTAAAAAAGGTTCAAAAAAGACAGATGAATCCTTGAAAAACATCGGGTATATCAGTCACTGCAGCAACTGTTTGCACAGGCAAACAAGCAATGGCCTAGCAAGTCCGATTGATGATGTGTGTCCGGTTTGCGGTGAAAAGCTAATTCATGCAGGACCATTATGGCTGGGAAAAATTCAGGATGCTGATTTTATTCAAAAAATGATTGATGAAAGCGAAAATAAAAAAATCAACAGTGAAAAGCAAGCTTTGAAATTATTAAATAGCTGTCTTTTAGAAGCGGATGCACCTGCGACTTTTTATGATGTCCATACAATATGCAAATCCTTAAAGATAAGTGCTCCAAAACTTGATTTGATATTTGATGCAATTAAAAATGAGGGGCATATTGCAATAAAAACCCATTATAATCCTTTAGGAATAAAAACTGATGCGGGCATTGAAACAATACAGAACATATTGCTTAAATTTAATGAGTGAATATGGCCAATGAAAATGTAAAATATTTTAAACAATATTGTTTTATTTACATTTAAATATGGACAAAATTGAAATTGTTTAAAAAATAATAGACATAACATAGTTATAAAAAAAATATTTTAAATAAGTTTTTAAAATAGACAAAATTACCAAAAATCATAGAACAAAAATAAATAATTTACAAAAACTTTTAAATATTATAAAATAATATTATAATATAGTATAAGGTTAATGGATAGTTAACCAATTATCAAATAAGTTATGGGAGATAAGGAATGGTAAAAACAAAAGATAATGTTATCAAGTTAGATGATACGGATATCAACATTCTTAAAATAATTAATGAAGATGTAAGAACTTCCTATAGACAAATATCTCGCAGTTTAGATGTTTCCGTAGGTACTGTTCACAACCGTATTGATAAAATGGTTAAATCCGGTGTTATCAAGAAATTCTCACCAGTTATTGACCATGAAAAATTAGGTTTTGTTTTAACCACCATTATTGGCGTAAGAGTCAAAGGTGGAAAACTTAAAAATTGGGAAGAAAAAACATTCTTTAACAAAAATGTAGTTGGAATTTATGATGTTACTGGAGAATACGATGCATTTTTAATTGCTAAATTCAGAAACACCAATGAATTAAATGCATTCATTAAAGAATTGTTGAAAGATCCAATTATAGAAAGAACCTACACCCAAACAGTCTTAGACGTTATTAAAGAAGACATGGGTTCTTCAAATATTTTATAAATTTATTTTTTAAAAAAGTGGTTTAAATCCTTAAACTACTTTTATAACATATTAAAAATTAATTTTCTCAGTTTAAATTCTTATTTTTGAAATTTCGTGAAAAATATTTTGAGAAGGTAATGAAAATATTACGAAATGAAAATAATTATCATTTAAGTATATAAATAAAAAGATACCATAAATAGTAATATTAAACTAAAAATTAGAGGTTATGAAATTGGCAGTTTGCTTACCCGATACTCAAGACGATGCTCCAAGCATTCCTATAAAATTAACAAGAGTGGGCGTGACAGGAGTAAAAAAATTATTACAACTAGAAAGACATAATAAAAGACCAATAATCTTAATACCAACATTTGATGCATTTGTAGACTTACCAAATGATCAAAAAGGAGTTCATATGTCTAGGAACCCGGAAGCAATTAGTGAAGTCCTTGAAACTGTTGCTAAAGATTCTACAGTAGACATTGAATCATTGTGCGCGAAAATTGTTGATAGAATGATGACCAAACATGAATATGCAAGACGTGTCGAAATATCCATGACAACTGACTTCATGTTCATGAAAGAGTCACCAGTAACTAAAAATAAAACCCAAGAAATGGCTAAGCTAATAGCTAAAGCCATTGGAATCAGAGATGATGACGGCACTGTTGATATTAGAAAAAGCATTGGTGCTGAAGTTATTGGAATGACAGTGTGTCCATGTGCACAAGAATCTGTAAAAGAATCTGATAAAAACAAATTATTAGAATTTTTAGATGAAGAGACTACACAAAAAGTTTTAGATACAGTTACTTTTGCTTCACACAACCAAAGAGGTGTAGGAACCATATTAATTGAAGTTCCTGAAGATAAAATTATTAAAGCTGAAGATTTAATTGATATCATCGAAAGTTCCATGAGCTCACCTGTTTGTGAATTGCTCAAAAGGCCAGATGAAAACGCAACCGTAATGAATGCTCATAGGAAACCTGTTTTTGTTGAAGATTGTGTTAGAAATATGATGGAAAAAATCGTAACAAAATATCCTGATTTGCCTGACGACACTTTAATCACTGCACGTCAAGAAAACCAAGAAAGTATCCACAGACACAATGCTTTTGCAGAAAAAGTAACAACATTTGGTGAATTGAGAGACGAATTGAATATTCAATAGGATTTGATTTAATGAAAAAAACCTATGAAATCGCAGGCCAAGTAATGGGATTCTTTGATTCATTTAAAGGTTCCAGACCTGCAATAAATAATGATAAGATACTTATTGTAAGAGGAAGATCAAGAAAAGTCATACCTATAGATGAATTTGATGCCAAACTTACCGAAGTTGGTGAAATTCTTGGCGGAACTGAAGTGGATGCTACTTCAGAAGAAATAGTGGAAATCCTTAAATCCGGAGATAAACACATCAAAGAAAGTGTAAACAATGCAGATGCCATTGATGAACATGGATTCATGAGAATGAAAGAAGAGCTTGAATCAATGGGATTATTTGTTGGATATAAAGTGTTTGAATTACCTTCATTTGATGTTGTCGTTGCCATCTGGGAAGACAAAAATGAAATTCCTCCGCTTTATGTTGAAGTTACCGTTTCTGAACGCGAAGGGTAAATAATGAACAAAAAATTAACTAAAGAAGATATTCTCCAAATATTAAATGCAACCGACAGTGAAATAATTAGTTTTATGTCACAAACAGTGCAATACAGGGAGAATCATCTTATTACTTATTCTAAAAATGTATTCATACCATTGACTGAAATCTGTAGAAATGATTGTGGATACTGTAATTTTAAAAAAAATCCTAATGATCCTGAGGCCATAATTCTTAAAACCAAACAGGAAGTTTTAGAAAGCTTAAAAGAAGCTGAAAAATATGGCTGTAAGGAAGCTCTTTTTACTTTTGGTGAAGATGCCGATGAAGAGGAAATCGTTCAGCTAAAACTAGCCGAATATGGTTATGAATCAATGATTGATTATATTGTTGATATTTGTCAGATGACTTTGGATGAAACAGCATTGCTTCCTCACACTAACGGCGGAAACTTCAGTTTTGAAGATTTAAAAAAGCTAAAGGAAGTGAATGCCTCATTAGGCCTAATGCTTGAAAATTCATCATCCAGATTAATGGACCTTCCGGCACATAAAAAAAGTCCTGGAAAAGACCCTAAATTAAGACTTGAAACAATTTCAAATGCTGGAAAACTTAAAATTCCATACACCACAGGCATTTTGATTGGAATCGGCGAGACAAAAGAAGAAGTTGCAGAGTCTTTGCTTGCCATTCGTGAATTATATGATGCCTACGGACACATCCAGGAAGTCATTATTCAGAATTTCACACCAATACCTGGAATTGAAATGGAAAATTGGCCAGAACCTAGTTTTTTAGATATGATTAGAACTGTAATTGCCGGAACACTGCTCTTTGGAGATACTGACGTCAGCATTCAGGTCCCGCCTAACCTGAACAATGATACCGCTCAAATATTTCTATTATGCGGTGCCGATGACTGGGGCGGAGTCTCACCTGTCAGTCCGGATTACGTCAATATCACTTCCCCATGGCCAGGAATTGATGAACTTGAAAAATTAACTGAAGATGCAGGATTTGAGCTGATTGAAAGGTTATGCGTTTATGAAAAATACGTTAACGATGAATGGTTGAATGACATGCTACTGGAAAAAATTTCTAATTTATCCTAGCATCAATAACAACATGCTCCACTCCCGGAGCATATTTCTTTATTTTATTTATTTTTAACAGTTCGACATCTCTACCGCCAGCCTGTGAAATTATTCTGTTTATTGGCCTGGTATCCATCAATTTTTCAGGCACCGTTTCATGATAATGCAGAATTCCTCCCTTATTCAGGCTGTCAATAGCCACTTTCAAATAGTGATGGGTGGTTTTGACGTATCCCATTATAATGCGGTCGGCACTGAACTTGGGAGTCTCAATCATGCAGTCGCCCAAGATGGGAGTTACATTATCTACTTTATTCAATCTGATATTTTCACATAAAAAATTATAAGAATTAGGATTGATTTCGATGGAAATTATTTCTTTGGCGTTTGAATGAACTGCAATCGGAATGGAAAAATAGCCTATTCCCGCAAACATATCGATGACCGTTTCATCATCCTCAACCAGCTTGGCAATCCTCAGTCTTTCATTGTTATTTCCTTTAGACCACATTACCTTCGCCAGGTCCAATTTAAACAAACAGCCATTTTCCTTGTTTATGGTTTCTGTTTCATTACCATAAAGAATTTTATAAACCGGCTCTCTTTTGGTTCCTTGAATATGATTAATTTTCATTATGGTTTTAACATGATGTCTTTTAGCCAAACTTTCAAAATCCTCTTTTGAATAGCCATTATCTAAAATCAAAATATCTCCAATTTTTTTATATTTCATTTTCACACCATTGAAAGAAAAGTTTATATATGCAAATATCTAATATTAATATTGTTAGTTTATACTAATTATTGATTCTGATTTTAAATAAAAT
>JAUNXN010000078.1 GCA_030539795.1 Methanobrevibacter sp. | reverse complement strand
GACTATCTTATTTTAAATGCAGCTTCAATATTTTCACTATTTATTTGATTAAAATGCATCTGAATGAGTCATTTCTTTCAGTATTTTGATTTGGATTTAATATTCATTCACTTTTTTCAAGTTAGTGTATACTCAGTTTTCATAATTTTGTATTTTTGAGAAAAGTAATTATGTTTCAGTATTAAATTTGACATTTTCGATGCGCATAAGCATTTGGTGCATTCTCTCATCAGTGCAGGGGGTAATGCAATAACTGAAGTATACTTTCAAAAAGAGGATTTCTTAAAAACTGATTATTTGGACAAACGGCAATCGTAAACTCAAAATGGGATTCCAATTCAAATGTGTAATATGAGTAATCATTCCACGCCCAAATATTTTTTTGTAAGTTTGCATTCGCACATGCACTTTGTGCAGCCAAGGCCTTCCTTATATTTCTCAATTATATATTTGCTGCAGGCTCCAATGTCGATGATGTCTTTTCTATTCAATCGGTCATTCCATTTTTGAGGATTTATCGCTCCAACGGGGCATGCATTTTGGCAGTTTTCACAGTCATCACATTGGGAATCGGTAATGGGAACTCCAAATTCAAGGGGCATGTCAGTCAATATGCCTCCCAAAGCAACGGCAGAGCCGTATTCAGGTGTGACAAAAAGTGCAGATCGCCCAATCCAGCCAAGTCCGGATTTTGTCGCAATTGTTTTATATGGCAGTATGCTCAGCAATCTTTTCATGTCGCATTCATTTCTTTTCATAGTAAGTGCAAATGCATCATAGCCGAGATTTTTGATATACTCTTCGCCTTTAAGTGAAATTTCGGTTAACTTGTCAATTTGTTCATGAAAGCAAGACCAGTAGGATTTATAATCCTCTTCTTCGATGTAAGACATTGCTTTTTTGGGGAGCTTTATAACAAGGCTGATGCCGTTTGGCAAATCCACAAACTCATTTGCTAAACCGTTAACATCTGCAAATCCAACTTTACTGGCGCCTAAGTTTATCAAGTATTCTTTAAGTTCATTCATCTCAGACATAATAATGGTTATTATTTTAGGATTATATAAATTGTTTTGTAATTAATTTCTAACTTAAACACTTATTAATCATTAAATTTAATATTTAATGTAGTGATTAGATGAAAGATGTAGATGTATTAATTGAAGCTTTACCCTATATTAAAAAGTTTCATGAAAAAAAGATTTTAATTAAATATGGCGGACATGCGATGGTGGATGATGAAGCAAAAGCTTCCACAGCCCGTGATACTGTTTTTCTTAAATATATTGGAATGAAACCGCTCATTGTACATGGTGGAGGTCCTGAAATTTCAAGGTCAATGGATAAATTAGGTAAGGAATCTAAATTTGTCAAAGGATTAAGGGTGACTGATGAAGAGACCATGGAAATTATTGAAATGGTATTGGTCGGTAAAATATCAACAGAAATCGTATCAGAACTTATTAAGAATTGTGGTAAGGCAATAAGTTTATCTGGAAAAGATTCAAGTCTAATATTTGCCCACAGAAAAGGAGTGCATAAAGTCAATGAAGAGCTTGTTGATTTGGGTCTTGTCGGTGAAGTTGACGATGTCAATACCGATTTGCTTGACATGTTTTTAGAAAATGATTATATTCCTGTAATTTCCCCTGTAGGTATTGCAGATGATGGAACTAGCTTAAATCTAAATGCTGATACTGCAGCAGGTGAAGTTGCAAGTGCTATAGGTGCTGAAAAATTAATCATCTTAACTGATGTGCCGGGTGTCTTAAGAGATCCTTCAGACCCTAACTCTTTAATTCAAAAAATAAGAATTTCGGAAGTTCCGGGCTTGATTGAAGAGGGCATTATCTCCGGTGGAATGATTCCTAAAATCGAAACCTGTGTTAAAGCTATTGAAAATGGTGTTAAATCCTGCCACATTATTGACGGGCGTAAAAAACACACATTGCTTTGGGAAATCTTCACTGATGACGGTATAGGAACTATGATTTTTGAATAGTTCTCTTTTTTCTTTTTTTTATTTTTTCAATATTGATTTTTTCTCATAAAATTAATATGAAGACCTATTATTGTTTTATTTTCAATTTAACTAATTTTATATACTTTGTTTTACAAATGCCTATTTGAAATGTCTATTCTTAATTTCATCAAAAGAGGTATTCTTTAATTAACAGTTAATTTTATATTTGACAGTCAAAAATATTAATCGGTGAAACAATGGATACTATTTTGGCAACTACAAAATTATACCGCAATAATCAAACGGCCGTTCCAAGCATTATATGTGACAAATTTGACGTGGATGTAGATACAATTATTGAATGGGGAATAAATGAAAAAAATGAGCCGGTTATTAAATTCAGAAAAAAAGAAACATTGAGGATATAATAGGATTGGTTCAGTTAGATGAAAGAACGGACAGTGTAAAGTTGAAGAAGGAATTATATGGAAAGTGATAAGTATTTTTTAGATTCATCATTTGTAATCGCATTGATATTTGCAAATGATTTTAATCATAAAAAGGCCGTTGACATGAAAGTTGTATTAAATCATGGCTGCTACATTAACAATGGAGTTTTAGCTGAAATTTTAAATATCTCAAATAGATATGTAGATTTCGAGACAGTTGTTGAAATCTATTATCTTATACGGGATAATTTTAACATAATTAATGAATATGATATTTTCTGTTATGATGCAAGAGCTTTGGCCATATTTAAAAAGTATAAAGGAAAATTAGGGTTCGTTGACTTAGGTATTATTGCAACCATGAGCCAAAATGAAATTGATAATCTTGTAACTTTTGACAAAGAATTTAAAAGAGCTGATTCCATTAATGTTTTAATCCGATAGAAAAGCCTTTTTATACTTTGAACATTTCTCTCAGTTCTCTTCTAAGCAGTTTCCAGCCGTTCACTCTTGGAAGCTCTTCAAGTGCAAATATTTTTTTTGGAACCTTGTATCTGGATAGGTTCTCACGCGCATAATTGATTAGGCCTTCATCATCAGCTTCGTCTTCCCAAACAACAGCCGCAACAGGAATTTCGCCTCTGTGACAGTCATCAATGCTGAATATTGCTATTTCTTTTATTGCAGAGTATTTTATTAGGACTTCTTCCACTTCTGTTGGATAGATTTTCCATCCGCTCATCACAATCATGTCTTTTTTACGGTCTGTAATAAATAAACGGTTATCCTCATCAAGGTATCCGACATCTCCTGTCAAAAACCATCCGTCTTCTAGAAATGCTGCCTTGGTTTTTTCTTCATTGCCCCAATATCCTTTTGCAACAGCAGGGCCTCTAAGTGCAATTTCGCCTTGCTTGTAGTTTTCTAAAGTCATTGATGGATCATATTCATCAACGATTTTAACTTCTGAAAAGCAAACAGGATGGCCTACGCTTTCAAATCTGTCCGCTTCCAAGTAATCTTCAGGTCTGATTACAGTTCCGGTTCCGATTACAATGGTTTCTGATAGGCCATATGCATTTATGATAGGTATCTGGTAAGTTTGGTGGAAGTCTTTCCATATTTTTTTATGTAATGGCCCTCCGCCTGAAATAATTTCGCGAACTGTTTTCAGATGTTTTCTGGCATCCATTGTTGTTAGGGAATGGATTACAGGAGGCATTCCGCTTAAAACAGTAACTTTTTCAGTTTCGCATAACTCCAAATACTTGTCTATATCGAACTGCTCCATCATGATGTAATAGGCAGCTGCTCTTAGTGCTGAAATTCCCCAGGAAAGGCCCACATGTGCCATCGGGTAAATGCCGAGGAATACATCATCCTGCTTTAATGTTAAAACATCACATTCGTTGTGGATTGCGGTAAAGTAGTTTCCATGTGTTAGCATTGCGCCTTTAGGCTTTCCTGTTGTTCCTGAAGTGTACTGTAACTGACACAAGTCATCCCAATCAGTATTTTCAGCTTTTAAAACTTCGCTGTTTTTAAAATCAGTAATATTTTCCGGAATATAAGTGTCAATATCAATGATGTCTTTTGCGTTATCATCTGTAATCATTAATTTTGCATCAGAATCGTCAACGATGTATTCGAGTTCTGAAGCGGTAAAAACCCTGTTTGTTGGAATGGCTATTGCCCCGATTCTCCATATTGCAAAAAGTGAAAACAAGTATTCTTCTGAATTTTTCAAATAAATTAAAACTCTGTCACCTTTTTCTATTCCCAAATCCTTCAATTTCCTTCCAATTTCAGAGACTATGGACAATATTTCGCCGGAATTGTATTTGTCTCCTGTTGTAGGGTTATATAATACATTCTTATCTAAACGTTTTGAATTTGCATCTAAAAAAGTAGTAATATTCAACATTAAATTAACTCCTTAACGATAGCTTTTGTAACATCCATTGTACATGAATTTCCCCCTAAATCAGGAGTTCTAATCTTGCAGTCAGCAATGACCTTTTCAACGGCGTTCTTAATGTCGTTTGAAATTTCCCATTCGCCCAAATAATCAAGCATCATTGAAGCGGACAATATCATTGAACAAGGATTTGCTATATGTTTGCCGGCAATGTCTGGTGCTGACCCATGCACTGGTTCAAATAAACCATTATGATCTCCAATGTTTCCGGAAGGCGCAAGGCCAAGTCCTCCAACAAGACCCGCACTTTCATCGGAGAGTATGTCTCCAAATAGGTTACTTGAAACAATAACGTCAAAGTTTTGGGGTTGTGTAATCAGATACATTGCCATAGCATCAACATAGTAATCTTCAGAGGTGATTTGAGGATATTCCTGTGCCACTTTGTAAAAGCTTTCTTTAAATACTCCATCAGTCTTTTTTAAGACATTGCTTTTGTGAACGCAGGTGACTTTGCTTTGTCCTCTTTTAATGCATAAATTGAATGCAGCTTTTGAGATTCTCTCGGATGCTTTTTTTGTGATTACTCTCTCAGCAATCATTTTATTATCATCGCCATATTCGACCTGGGAATATAATCCCTCGGTGTTTTCTCTGACAATTACGAAATCAATGTCGTCACGAATGCAATTCACTCCTTTATAGGATTTTATAGGTCTTATATTCGCATAGACATTAAGTTCTTTTCTTAAATTGATGATTGGGCTAGGCTGGCCCGGCGTTGAAGTTGATGCTCCAAAGAGCACAGCATCGCTTTCATTGGCTATTTTAATAGTTTCTTCAGGTAATGTTGTCCCGTTTTTATTGAAACATTCAAAACCCGCTTCACCATACTTGAAACTGAATTCCAAATCTAATTTGTCAAGCAGGTATTCGCAAGCGGACATCACTTCCTTGCCTATTCCGTCTCCACTAATAATTGCAATGTTATACATTATTTCACTTAACAATTTTTTTAATATATTAATAATATTGATGTTATCTTATTTAATGGTAATTTTAATTTTGTTCGTATACTATCGAAATACTTTTATATACCAAAGTTATAATTATACATTAAGTACATATATAAATGTAGATTTCCTTATTGGATTTGAGAGGGATTAGAATGGAAAATACTATCGATGAATTAATTGAAATGTTAAACGATAAAGATGACTTTGTTGTTGAAGATGCTAAGGGACAATTGGAATTAAAAGGCGAAGAGGCCGTTGACCCGTTAATCGATGCATTATCTAGCAGAAAGAAAAATATCAGATTAAATGCAGCAACCCTTTTAGGTGCAATTGACGATGAAAAGGCTATTCCTGCATTGATTGCAACATTAAAAGACAACAATAAATTAGTCAGAAGGGAAGCATCCACCGCTTTATCCCGTATGGGCGAACCTGCTGTTGATCCCTTAATCGAAACTTTAAACGATGAAGATTGGAGAGTAAGGGGAGCAGCTGCCTGGGCTCTTGGTAACTTGGGTGATGAAAAGGCTATTCCTGCACTTGAAGAATTGCTTGATGATGAAAGTGGTTTTGTAAAATCAGGTGCACAAAGCGCAATTGCTTCAATTAAGAAATAATTTTTATTTCTTTCACTTCTTTTTTTATTGACAAAATTTCATTGTTTTGAATATTTGCTTATTTTATTTAGTTTTTCACTTACTTTTTTTAAATATTGTATAATATATTTTAATTTTTTCTATCTTTTTTCAGAATTTTTTTCAGTCGGAAGATGCTTTCCAACACCTTTATATACTTGTTCTGTTAAACTATAATACGGAAGTTATTTTCCGACTAGTTTATGATTATGATAATGGAGGTTTAAAATTGTGCGGAATAGCTGGATTAGTATATAAAGATAAAAAATTACATGATATTGGAAATGACATGACCAACATGCTCCACCAATTGCAACACAGGGGTCCTGACTCAGCGGGATACTCAATTTATGGTGGAACAGGTTTGGAGGAAAACGAATACATCCTCAAAATTCAGGTTAAAGACAGTGAAAAACTGCTTGAAAAAGTTAAGGATGCAATTAATTTTCAAACTCCAATTAAAAAAGACGCCATCTTACCTTCCGTTGGAGATTCATTCATTTACAAATGTAAAATATCTTTAGATGAGTTTTGCCAGCTAAAACCGCTAATTACAAAAATAGATACAATTGAAGACGTTATTGTAATTAATGGAAGCCATGACTTTGAAATGATAAAGGATGTCGGATCAGTGCTTGACATCGCTGATAGGTATGATGTAAGGTCCGTTAAGGGGACACATGCAATTGGCCACACCCGTTTTTCAACAGAAAGTGGAGTGGACAGGTACCATGCACATCCCTTCCAGACATACATTGTCCGTGACATATCCGTTGTCCACAATGGCCAAATCACCAATTACTGGAAAGTGAGGGACCCTCTCGAAAGAAAAGGCCATACATTCGAAACCTTCAATGACACTGAATGCCTGGTGCACTACATTGCAGATAAGCTGGATACCGGCTACACCCTGGAAGAGGCATTGGAACAGTCTGTCGAAGACATGGACGGTCCGTTTTCATACATTATCGGAACACCGCAGGGAATTGGAATTGCAAAAGACAAACTCGGTTTGAGGCCGGGAGTGATGGCAGAAACCGATGAGGTATTTGCAATTGCATCAGAAGAGGTGTCTTTAAGAGAAGTGGTCGACACACACCATGTGGAGCAGATTTCTCCGGGTGAAGTAATGGTATATGAGATATAGGTGATTTTATGAGCGTTAAAGAGATAGATGCTGAAAATTTGACCCCTCGTGAGATAAACTCATTTGTTAAAGAGGCTGCAGGCGAATATGATAAAATCATTATAAAAAATCCAAATGCAAAACATTACCTTGCCGCCGG
>JAUNXN010000181.1:278-1841 GCA_030539795.1 Methanobrevibacter sp. | reverse complement strand
ATCACTAATCATTCAGTGATTTAAAAAAAAATAGTTTTAGTCGAATTTCAGATGGCTGAATATGTTTTCCATATATCCAATTGCATTGGATACGTCTGCTTGTGTCAAATCACAAAATGGATCATAATCTGCCTTTTTACGCAGCTTTGCCAATTTTGATAATTTATCACTGATAATTTTTTCTCCAAAATTGTACAATGCATTTCTAACCTGCAGATGTTCACCAATTCTTTCGCTGGCCTCCAAATCCATAATGGGAATAGGTCTAAAATTTTTAACATCATCAAGCCATAATTCGCACATTAAATATGAACTGAAATATGCACGATTGATTATTGTGGAATCAACACATCTTTCATCGCAATTAGCAGAAATAATCTGATTTTTAAACATCCATAGATTTAATGTCAATAGATAGAGTTGATACTGAGGATATTTGGTAATATTCACTGAAATTCCCCCTACAGCCATATGCGTGAAAACTGGTAAAACCTTTCGATTCCATGAATTCTTGAAAATTCCTCCATATGGTCATGGATTTTCAAATGGATTTCATCAAGCTCGTCTTGAGATGTTCCATTCAATTTTTCAAAAGAATAGATATATTCCTGAGTATCGATGTCAGGCTCTTCTATTAATGTCATTTCACCTAAAGCATCAAAACTTTTAGTGAAATCAAGAAGTTCGCGAGTATAAAGCTCCTTTGCACCTTCCATGCTCTTTTTGAATTTATCCAAATTAGTTACCATTATATCACCAATTTCACAATTCGTATAAAGTCTAAATTTCCCATTAGGAAAAGTTACATTTGCCACAATACTGATATTTATTTTCCTCAAATATAAAATTAACTATCCATAAGCATTTATATCAAAAATAACAAGGTCAAATCAATTTTTTAATCTAAAAACAATCTTTCAACATGAAACAATTATTAGTTTTAATTATAATCGCTTACAGAATCTGTTAGCCTGTCGATTTCCTCCAAAAGATCTTTGATGTCATCACTTTTGGTTTCGGAAATGTTGACTAAAATTTCATCGCTCAATGCATCGAGCTTTCCGTTTATTTCCTTTAAAACAAGGATATTGGATTGGATTTCCTCTTCCACTCTTTCGGAGTATTCGGTTGAGGATGCAATCAGCGTTGAGATGATGTCTGCCCTATGATGGAAGATTTCATGACATTTGTTAACAATGGAGTTGAACTTGTCGTTTGTCATCTGAGGAGCAGGAAAACGCCTTTCAATGAGCACCCTAATGTTTTCCTCTTTTATATCAAATTCAGACTTTAATTTATCATTTTGGAGTTCATAATTGCTGTAAACCAATTTTTTAGAGCTGAATTTTTCTTTGGGTTTCACTTCTCTTTTTGGAGCGATTTTAGGTTTATCCTCTTTTTTATGAATAGCTTTAGACTTAACATCCTTTTTAGGAATAGTTTTCGGTTCAGATTTCTTTGGGGAAGTAATTTGAGGCTTAACTTCTTTTTGAACTTTAGATTTTTTACCAGAATATGTTAAATGCAGATAGTATCCAATGAGAAATACAGGAATAAATGCAA
>JAUNXN010000181.1:0-268 GCA_030539795.1 Methanobrevibacter sp. | reverse complement strand
ATAGACCAAACATCAAGCAAACCAATAGGCTCGGTGAACCAGCTGCCAAAGATTCAACAACAAACAGAAAGATAAAGAGGGAGATTATCTTGGTTTTGGATATCGTGTAGGCATTTGTCTCCTTATCATGCCAATAGAACAGGAAATGGGCAATATTACTAAGGAGATTGTCATCACTATTTCTGATTCTGATATATCTTACCGTTTCATTTTCAAAAAGGAAATGACCCAAAAGCCCTAAAATATAAACCGGCAGGGCCAGCATCAG
>JAUNXN010000077.1 GCA_030539795.1 Methanobrevibacter sp. | reverse complement strand
GCTGGATTAGGTGCTCTCTTCGGATAGATTTTAAATCTATCACCTTTCTTTTTTTTATTTTTACTTTTTTTAATTAGACCTACTTTTTTTAAGATTATTTTATGAATTTTTAAGTATTTTCTATCTATTTTTTGAAAATTATTTATTGTATTAAAAATATATTATATACTAATAAATGTTTTAAACTGATTAATATGGTAGAAATTTTTGATGAACTTGGTTATAAAAAACAAACTTGTAAAACTTGCGGACAGGAGTTTTACTCCCAAGTTGACAGAGACACTTGCGGAGATGCTCCATGTGATGAGTATGAGTTTATTGCAAATCCTGCTACTGATAAGCCATACAATTTATATGAAATCCAGCAAGTTTTTAGAGAATTTTTAGAAAGTGAAGGGCATACACATGTCCACAGATATCCTGTTTTGGCTAAAAGATGGAGAGATGACGTATTTTTGGTTGGTGCATCCATTTTCTGTTTCCAGCCATGGATTACCTCAGGCCTTGTAAAGCCTCCGGCAAATCCTATTGAAATGGCACAGCCTTCAATCAGACTCAACGATGTTGATAATGTAGGGCGTACCGGAAGGCACATGACCTGTTTTACAATGGGAACTCACACCGTAATCAACAAAGAGGATGTTTTCATTTACTGGGAAGATGAAACCATCAGGCTTTGTCATGAGTTCTTTGCCCATATTGGAATCAACACTGAAGAGATCACTTTCATCAAGTCCTGGTGGGCTGGTGGAGGTAACGAAGGGCCTTGTTATGAAGTGTGCTGCCGTGGAGTAGAGCTTGCAACATTGGTTTTCATTCAATACGAAACATTGGAAGACGGATCCAAAAAGGAAATTCCAATTAAGGTTGTAGATACAGGATACGGTCTTGAAAGAATCGCATGGATTTCACAAGGAACTCCGACAGCTTATGACGCATGTTTTGCACCTGTTGTCGATAAGTTAAAGGAATTGACAGGTGTTGAAATCAATGAGGATATCCAAGGAAGAAACGCTCAAATTGCAGGAATGATGGATATCGAAGATATTGGGGACTTGAAGGAACTCAGGCAGCAGGTGGCTGAAAGCCTAAATCTCTCTTTAGAGGAATACTTAAAGGCAGCCGAACCTATGGAAGCGATTTACATCATTGCCGACCACACCCGTTGTCTAGCGTTCATGCTTGCTGACGGCATCATTCCGTCAAACGTGAAGGAAGGATATCTTGCACGTTTGGTTTTAAGAAGGACCATAAGGTTCATGAAGGACCTGGACATGAAGGAATCTCTTGCGGATGTAATGGCAATCCAATTGGATTTCCTATCCAAGTTTTATCCTGAAATTCGCGATTCAGAAGAACATATCATGAACATAATCACTTTGGAAGAAGAAAGGTTTGATGCTACTGTTAAAAAAGGAATGAGCATTGTTAAAAGATCAATTAAAAGACTTAAAAAAGAAGGCAAGAATGAAATGCCTCTTGAAATGTTGATTGACTTATATGACTCTCATGGAATTCCTCCGGAAGTTGTAGTTGAATTGGCAGGCGATGATTTCACAGTCAATGTTCCGGACAATTTCTTCACTCAAGTGGCAGGTGCCCACGAAAAGGACACCACCAACAAAAAAGATACCTTCAAGGTTGACTATCCTGAAACTGAATTATTGTTCTATAAAGATTTCTACCAACAAGAGTTTGAGGCAAAGGTTTTAGGCATAGTAGAAAAAGATGGGGACAAATGTTTAATCTTTGATAAAACAGCATTCTACCCTGAAGGAGGAGGCCAACCTTCAGACATAGGTGAAGTTTCCGTTGAGGGGTCTGACTTTAAAATACATCATGCCGAAAAGGTCGATGGTGTTGTATTGCACCATGTAGATGGAGACATACCAAATGCAGCAATAGGTCAGAAAGCCATTGGTAAAATCGATTGGACAAGAAGAATTACCCTTGCACGCCACCATACAGGAACTCACCTGGTTATTGCGGCTGCAAGAAAAGTATTGGGCAAGCATATTTGGCAAGCTGGATCTCAAAACGGCCTTACAAGGGCACGTATTGACCTTTCACATTACAAACGTATCACCCAAGAGGAGATTAATGAAATCGAAAAGTTAGCCAATGAATATGTAATGGAAAACATTGACCTGGACATCCAATTCCACACAAGGGATGAAGCGCAGGAGTTATACGGCTTTGTGCTGTACCAGGGGGGTATCGTTCCGGGCAAAATGATTCGTGTAGTCAAAATCCCTGGAGTGGACGTTCAGGCCTGTGCGGGAACACATGTTTTAAGGACAGGTGTAGTCGGTCCAATCAAGATCAATAAGACAGAAAGGGTTCAGGACGGTGTTGAAAGGATTGATTTCTCAGCAGGTCTTGCAGCTATTGATTCCATGCAGAATGACGGTGAAATCTTAAGGCAAAGTTCAGGAATCTTTAATGTTGAAAACGATCAATTGCCAAGAACCTGTGACAGATTCTTCTCAGAATGGAAAGCGCAGAGAAATGAAATCGACCGCTTGAAATCAGAAATCGCATCCTTGAAGATGAATTCCCTAGCGGATGAATTTGATGAAATCAACGGTTTGAAAGTCGTTCACCAAATAATCGAAGCGGACTTCAAAGAGCTTCAGAACATGGCCACTGACTTTACGGATAATGGAAAGGCCGATGTGGTCATTATGGGAAACAGTGACGGTAAAATCGTTGGTGCAGCTTCACAAAAGGCTATTGATGATGGAGTCAAAATCAACGAAATCATCAAAACCGCAGCCGGTGTAATGGGCGGAGGCGGCGGAGGCCGCTTAACCCTTGCGCAGGGTGCAGGTAGAAATGCTGATAAAATGGATGAAGCTATCCAAACTGCTGTCGATTTGATTAAAGGATAAGGGAATGTTCTTTCTCTTATACTTCTTTATTTTTTTATGCATTTTTGAACATTTTGATAATAAAATACGAAGCTATTAAAACAAGAGTTCAAATTATGATTAATTTTATTAATCATTAAGTTTAAATTTATATTTGCTGTTATATTTAAAAAACTAGTATAGAAGGGATTGCTAATTTTTTTCAGCGTGTACTTAATTTAAAGAGTTGTTTAAATGAATTATGATTTGATTATTGCAAGATATGGTGAAATAGGTGTTAAAAGTCCTAAAATAAGGTCACGTTTTGAAAGAAAGCTAGTTAAAAATATTAAGGCTACTTTTGAATGTGATGTTGAGAGAAATCAGGGAAGGATTTACATTCATCCAAAAGATTTTGATGAAGGAATTGAAAAGCTAAACAGGGTATTTGGTGTTGTGTCATATTCACCAGCAACTTCAACTTTTTCCACTTTTGAAGCTATCGATGAAACTTTAGGCCAATACACTGAAGAGCTAATGGCAGAAAACGTTCTCGATGAGAATACTAAATTCGCCATTAAATGCCGCCGTGTAGGAACACACGACTTTACTTCTCAAGAGATGGCTGCCCATTGTGGGGGCGTTGTTAGGGATATAATATTGGCGCCGGTTGATTTGACAAATCCTGATTTGACTATTTTCGTAGAAATCAGGGAAGACAAGGCTTTTATTTTCCATGAAAAAATCAAAGGTCCTGGAGGACTTCCATTAGGAACACAAGGAAAAGTTGTAGTTCTTCTATCAAGCGGAATAGATTCTCCTGTTGCAGCATATCTGATGATGAAAAGAGGCTGTGAGGTTGTAGCGCTTCACTGTAACAACGATCCGTTTTCAGGTCCGAAAGTCACTGAAAACTTCAATGCATTGGTGGATCAATTGAATATCTATGCTAAAGGAACTCCTATTAAGAAAAGGGTGATTGATTATGGGGAGTACCTAACCGTTGCAAAAGAAAAAGGTCCGGAAAAAATGACTTGTGTCTTATGTAAATCAGGAATGTATAGGATAGCGGAAAAGTTGGCTTTAAAGATTGGGGCTGATGCTATTGTTGATGGAAGCAGTGTTGGTCAGGTTGCATCACAGACCCTGTCAAACATATTGGCTACCAGATATGGAGTTGACGTGCCGATTTTATCTCCATTGATTGGTCTTGATAAGGAAGAGATTACTGCCATTGCAAAGGATATCGGAACATTTGAAATATCTAAGATTGACGATGGTGGTTGCAGTGCTGTTCCAAGATATCCTGAAACTCATGCTGATTTGGAGCGTGTCAAAAAGGCTTGTGAAGACATGGACCAAGAAACTGAGGTTCAAAAAGCTTTTGAAAATATCAGAAAACTCGAATGAGTTTTCATCATCTTTTTTTTTAAATTGCTTTGAGTATGAAAAATTGCTTTTATTTCAAAGGAAAATTATTTATCTAATTAATGCAAGAATACCCTGACTTCTTTAAGTCATGGATGAATTGCACACGGCGGGTATTACTTTTCAAATGCTCTCTGATGAAATTTAAATAACAATATAACAAAAAATAATAAATGACAGTAATACAATTAAAATTAAAACTTTTTCAACGATAACCAAGTTAAAAAAGAAATATCTATTGAATCTGTCTGAACCTTCGGGACGAGGGGGATAGCACGGTAATCCTATACTCATAAGAGTATACAGCCCGTGAAGTAAGAATCCTCAACTTCTATAAAGTTGAGGTAGTTCAATTGGATGTGTGGACTTTTATTGAATGAGTTGATATTGATGGATATATCAAAGTTACCTCACAATTTCAATTGTATCTTTTCACTCTTTTAATGCTTAGATTTAGAAAAAGATTAATTCCTGCGAATTGTGATGTTAAGTGTGTTGATTCTACTATAATCAATCGGGCATATTATAGTTCATATCTGTTTTGTCAAAGGTGGTTACTTGAAGTTCATGGTCATGAACTTAAATCTAAAAAAGAATTCTCTAAAGGAACCAAATTCATCACTGAACATTCACAGGTAAGAAGGGCATTTAAAAAATATGGTCAAAAATCTTTAAGTACAATTCTGTTCAAATTAGCACAATTGAAAAACAAAGCAGACTATTATCCGTATGTTAAATTAACAAATGATGATTTGCATGATGCAATTGGATATATGGAATCTATTTTTCAAGGATTGAATTTCGATTAAATATTTTTTTTTAAATCACCAAGAATTGCTTTCAATTTCTAAAATTGTTTTAAACTTATTTTAAAAATTGCTATTTAAACATAATAATTAAGTATTGTTCAAAATATCTTATACTTACGCTCTCTCTACAAGAATTATTATGTGGTTTGTATTAATTAAATATTTCCATTACCTCAAATCAACATTTATTATCTAATTTATATAAAAGAGATAATAAATAATATAATAAATATGAAACTTAATGTTTGGAGGATTATATGGGAATTGCTGATTATATTAAAACCAGATTAATGAACAATCGTGTGGAGCAGTACAACACCAAGCGAAGCTATTGGGGTGAAAGTGAAAGACAGCCTAGAACTGATGGAATCAATACTGGCCTTGACCTTCCAGATGCACTGCCACCAGTAATTAATAAAACAATAGCTAATGCACGTTATGCTGTTAAACTTGACGGTTATACTGCAGGTGTTTTGAAAAACAGAATTGATAAAGCTAATGTTAATATTGTACTTGTAGATAAGGAAAATAAATTATCTGCTGAACAGAAATTTACTTTAATTTTATGGGCAAGGAAGATTGATATATCTCAGGTTGCTAAAAACATTCTTCAGGGAGGAATGGTTGACGGAGAGGGATTAATCAAACCAGTACAACGCTGGGATAAGTCAATAGGCAAATATATTAAACCGATCTTTTTGGAAATTGGTGCTCACGGTTACGGCCTTAAAAAAGAATTCAATGATGACAATGAAGTGCAGCTATACCTTCATGAGATGCCGAAAGATATTGTTAACGGGTCTCCGGAGGAGTTCAATAATTATGTTAGTGTTGAAGAGGGAACATTAACGGTTAAGTATGAACCGGATGAGGTCATTAACTTCATGTACAATGAAATATACTGTGAAGCTCAAAGCATTATCTTGAATTGTCTTGATGATATATACCACAAGTGCAATTTAGAGCGTAACCAGGTGGAGCGTATTAATAAGGACAATATCATTGAAGTAAAACCATCACTTGACTCTAACGGCCAGCCTATTGTTACTGAACTTTCATCTACTGCAAAAGAAAATCTTTATGCAGATTACGGAACCACTGCAAACTCAAACGTAGCTATTGTACCTCCAGGAATTGAAAGTAAAATACTTGGGGGTAACAACTACCAGTCAGACTATACTCGGCAGACTGAAATCTTTAGGAATAATATCTTAAGAACTTTCGTCACTCCTCAGTCTCAGGCAGGTAATGAAAAATCAAACCAGAATGTTGCTGAATACATTAACGATTCAGCTATTACAGGTTTTATTGTTAATGTTGCTAATGACCAGAAGTGGGTGTTAAAGTACTGCAATGAATTATTGAACAGGCAATTGGAGTTAATGGGCATTAGTGAAACTTTAGATGTTTACTTTAGCTATTCAAGAGATGATGTGTTAAGGTATATTATGGAACTTTCAGCTGAGGGTGATGAAATCTATAAGAATTATCTAAGTAACTTTGAAGAGGAACAACCTGTAGGTGAAAGGATTTTAACTGATAGGGGTGTTGAAATATAATAAAGATTTATATAATAAATAAAATAATAAAATGTGATAATGATGAGGCATGAACTTTTTGAAGTTGGATCATATGACTACTCCGACTTGGATGATAGACTTGACAAACCTGTAGAATGGACTGAAGATGATTTAAAGCTAATAGCTGAAAACTACCGTGGAGGAATTCCACTCACTTCAGAACATGACAATATCTATGTTGGTATTGGAAACAATATTGAATACGAAGAAGGTAAGCTATTCCTTGAAATTCCGGATGAACTGGATATGGAAGGTAAAGGCCTATCTCCTAAAGTTGATGTCTTATTGAAAGATAATGGAGATTCGTTTGGAATTGATACTATGAGTTTAATAGATGTTGGAGTTACTAAAAACCCTAGAAAGATAAGATTATTGAATTCAGAAATAACCGGAGAAACTGGTGCTGCTGGAAATCCTAATCCTGAACCTGCACCACAACCACAGCCTCAACCTCAGCCAACTGCAAAAGATACTAATGTAGCTACTAGTTTACTTTTAGAAAAGTTGCAAGGTAAAGATGCGGAGATTGGAAAACTTCAGGATGAGATTAATAACCTTAAAGAAGAATCTAAAAAATACGATGAGATAAAAAAAGCTATTGAAGAAAATAAGGATTTCATTGATTCTAAAGATGAAATTTTAAAAGAATTATCTGAGCTTAGAAAAGCTGAAAATGAAAGGAAAATAAAAGAATACGAAGCTAAAT
>JAUNXN010000076.1 GCA_030539795.1 Methanobrevibacter sp. | reverse complement strand
GTTTTCTAAATTTTTGGTGTGATTTGGAATTGGAATAAGGTTTTTTCATACTGCACGGCAGTAAAACAACGGTATCTCCGAGAGGTTCCATCATTTCCATTCTTTGTCTCCACCTTACGGCTTCCGGACGGTAAAGGGACTCTTCGCTTGAACATATTACTTTCATATTAATCCTCAAAGGCTTTAATCAATTCATCATCTAGTTTAATCAGTCTTTCGATGTTATCTTCACTGTCTTCAATTCTTCTTTTCCATTTTTTTATAACGAAATCTATATCCACTTCTTTGCTGCCGCTTATCAGGTTATCCGCATGAGCCACTATTTTCTCTTCAAGTGTCTGTGGAACATAGGATTTTTTGGGAAGTCCTAGCTTTTCAGCCTCATCAGCAGTTATTCCAGCACCGATATGCCTTTCAATAATGTTTAAGACATCCTGTGAATATCCATACTTTTCAGCTATTTTAACGCCCTCTATTGCATGTTCGATGCCATGGGTTTTGGATCTTCCGATGTCATGTAAAAGAGCGCCTTTTCGGATAAGGTCCTTATCGGCATTTTCAAAATTAGCAGCTATTTCCATAGCTTTCCTGCAAACGGCTTTGCAATGATCTATAACATTTTCAGGAGTATTTTCTTTTCTAAGCAATTCAATTTCCATTTGAATCTATTTATTTTTTTCATTAAAGGAATTAAAATTACTTTCAACCATTTTTATATCTTCTTTGATTTGTTTTATGGTTTGTGAGTTGTCTTGGAATTCCAATTCCTCTCCGCATGCTGGGCAGAGGAACTCATAGTCTGAGGATTCATCAAAATCAAGTCTCACATGTCCTAAAGGACAGACAAAGAACATATTGTTTTCTTCACGGTCTAATTCTTCATTAAGCATTGCTAAATACTTTTCAGAATCTTTGCTGATACGATTGATGACTTCATCAGCTTCAAATTTCCAGGAATAAGTGAACCATTGTGTTTCAGGGTCTTTACTTCTTTTATAGCTGGCAATTCCCATGTCGTAAAGTCTGTAAAGAATTTTTCTAACTACATTTAATTTGATTCCAGTTTTGTTAGCGATTTCTTCATCAGTTTCAATTCCATCGTTCAATGCTTCAACAATGGGTAAATTACTTTCATCTTCAACAACAGTGGTTAATAATTGCTTTACTAATGGATCATCTATCATTTAACTTCCCCTAAAACTTATTTCATCACTTATCATAGGACTGAAAAATAAAAAAATAAATTATGATATTAGATTTAAAATCTATAATAGTTATGTTTTTAATATTATAAATAATTTTTCTAATATTCCTCTAAAATTTCCAAAAGATTTTCAATAATATAGTCAACTGCCTCATCACTTAAGGTTGAATATATCGGCAGGCTTATCTCGTTTTTAAATAGGTTGTATGCATTAGGATAGTCTTCAATATCAAAGCCCAAATCCTTATATGCGGTCAACATAGGAAGCGGTTTGTAATGCACGTTTGTACTGATTCCCCTTTCTTCCATCTTGATTATGATTTCATTTCTTTCTTCTAGGGAAATGTCGTCGATTCTTGTCAAGTACAAGTGGCCGGAAGAAGCTGAGTTTTCAGTAAAATGATTAGGTCTGATTACTTTGCTGTCTTTTAAGCCTTCATCATACTTTTTAATAATCTCATGTCTTCTTTTAAGCATGGAATCATATCTGCTCAATTGTCCAAGACCTATTCCTGCCTGAACATCGGTCATGTTGCATTTGTATGCTGGAAGCAGAATATCATATTCCCAGGACCCTTTTTTGGTTTTTTCAAGGGCATCCTTGGTTTGTCCGTGGAGTGAAAGAATTTGCAATTGCTTGTATAATTTTTCTGAGTCCACTCCTTCATGATTTATCCAGGTCACTGCTCCGCCTTCAGCTGTTGTTAGGTTTTTGACTGCATGGAATGAAAAACAAGTAAAATCAGCAAGGGTTCCAGCTTTTTTGTCTCCCTGAACAGCTCCAAAACCATGAGCGCAATCGGCCAGCACAATAATTCTGCCGTAAGCTTCCTGCAGCTCATTGTCAGCATTGAATAAATCCTTTTTCTCTTCAATTATTTCATAAATCTTATCATAATCGCATAGGATGCCTGCAATGTCAACAGGCATTATAACTTTTGTCTTTTCAGTGATTGCGTCTCTCATCTGGGAGTAATCCATCTCTTCCCTGTCGGTTTGGCTATCGATCATTATGGGAGTTGCTCCAACATGGCAGATTACGCTGCATGTTGCGGTATAGGTATATGCAGGCACAATTACCTCATCGCCTTCACCAATGCCCAATAGCCTTAAAGTCATCTCTAAAGCTGTTGTTGCTGCACTTAGGCATACTGTCTTGTCGCTTCCGCAGTATTCGCTGATTCGCTTTTCAAATTCTTTTGTTTTTGGCCCTGTTGTAATCCATCCGGATTTTAATGCAGCTATCACTTCTTCGATTTCTTCATCGGTTATGTCAGGTGGTGAAAATGGAATATTCATTGTTATTACTCTCCGTTAACTTCTTCAGGTTCATGATAAGTAGGAACGCATTTTTTCATTGTTTGTTTAATAATTTCTTTATCGTAAATTTCATTGTCAATAATTTCTCTGAAGGCATCCAATTTCTCTTCAATTTCGGCCATGGTAAAGTCCATAGGTTCGGTAATGAAGATTTTTTCATGGTCTGTTCCTTCGAGATTTTCTTCATTCATCAGCAGCTCTTCATATAACTTTTCTCCAGGTCTCAAGCCTGTAATTTTAATGTCAATGTCTTCTCCAAGAGTCAGACCGGACAATTCAATTAAACTTTTTGCCAAATCGTAGATTTTGACAGGTTCGCCCATGTTCAATACAAAGATTTCTCCGCCTTTGGCATATGTAATTGACTGTAGAACCAATGATACTGCCTCGGGAATTGTCATGAAGAACCTTGTGATTTCCTTGTGGGTTACGGTTACGGGACCGCCTTCGGCAATCTGCTTTTTGAATAATGGCACAACAGACCCGTTACTTCCCAATACATTTCCAAAACGGACTGCCACATATTCGGTTTCGCTTTCCTTGTCTTTTGCCTGGATAATCATTTCGCAGACTCTTTTTGTAGCGCCCATTATGTTTGTTGGATTTACGGCCTTGTCTGTTGAAATCAAAATGAAACGTTTGGTGTGATACTTGTCGCAGGCATTCACCAAATTGTATGTTCCGAAAATATTGTTCTTAATGGCTTCGGTAGGATTGTTTTCCATTAATGGCACATGCTTATGCGCTGCGGCATGGAATACGATTTCAGGTGAAAACTCTTCAAATATCTCATACATCCTTTTTTCATCTCTGATGTTTGCGATAATTGCTTTAATGTCGCTGTTCGGATATTTCGCTTTAAGTTCCAATTCAATATCATATAAACTGTTTTCATAAATGTCCAGCATCAGCAATTGCTTTGGATTGTGGAGCATAATTTGCCTACAAAGCTCTTCCCCGATGGATCCTCCTCCACCGGTTACCAAAACAACTTTTTCATTTATTAGGCTTTTAATGTTGTTGTTGTCAAGTTCAACAGGATCTCTTCCAAGCAAATCTTCAATTTCCACATCTCTTAAGCTTTGGTATAGGTTTTCTTCAGAGATAAGCTCTCTTAAACTTGGCAGAACCTTTACTTTGGCATTTGTCCTATTGCAGATTTCAAGGATTTCCTTTTTGTTTTCCTTGTCGATATTTACGATTGTGAAGAAAATTGAATCGACATTGTATTTCTCACAGATCTTTTCTATGTCATTCCTGTCTCCGATGATTCTCACACCGGCAACGGAATAGCCCATACGTTTCTTATTGTCATCGATTATTCCAACAATTTCGTATTTGCCTTTCAATGTTGATTTCAATGTTTTGATGATGTCGTTTGCAGAGTATCCTCCGCCGATAATCAATAGTTTTTTCTGATTTTCATCTGTGTAGTTGATTCCCTTGTTTGCAATGTCGGACAGCAATCCGTATCTTATTATCATATGGAACACGACGATTAGAATACCGATCAATATTCCTGCTGCCAAATTAAGCTTAACTGAAGGATTTTTCATGTGTAAAATTAACTCTTCGATTATAGAAACTATAATCAGGGACAATACTGAAAGGACGATGTACATAAAGTAATCTTGGTTATTTTCATAACGTATGATGTTGGAATATCTTTTTGTTAGTCTGAATACGACCTGCAAAACAATTATTGCTAGTGCGATGCTTATTAAAATTTCATTCCTTGTTACTGCACTTGTCGGATTCATTAAAAATGAGTCAGTTATCAAAACGGATATCAGGTAGTATCCTAAGATAACCGCAACGCAATGAAGCAAGGGCAATAAGATATTCCTATGTTTTCCAAAAGTATCTACATTCATCAAGCTCATCCTTTTAGTTTATTTTACACAAAATTAATTTTTATAAACATTATTAATTTATCTATAAAAGTTAAATATAAAATTTTCTTAATGGCCCATTTTTCTGTTTTTTAGAGGGATTGTCTTATTTTCCGGATTATCACGGCAGGGGTATGTGTGATGGAGTCCAAGTCTTCAATAGTCACCTTATCAATTTCAGCACCCAAAACAGATTTCACACTATGTATGGTCTTCATTTCAGTTGAAAGTGATTTTTGATAATCTTCTGCGATATTGGCTATTTTTAATGCGGTTTCAACATCCATTTTTTCACTGCATCCGAGAGGTGTTGATCCCATATTCTCGGATAGCTGCCCTTTCACATATCCGAAGATTCCATTGTCAGCATCGATTCCGTCAATGGCAATTGGAAGTGCTGTAAAATAATTCCCGTTTTTCATGTAGGTTGCGTCGGTATCGATAATCATTACGCAGACATCCTTTCCAATCTCCTTTTTGATTTCTTTTGCAACTTTTTCAGGATTTTCGGGAAGCAGGGAAACGCAGGTTCCAGGGGCATTGCTCAAATCGATTCCCGCTTCGGAAGCAGGTTTCAAGGCATGCTTTAGGCCGTACAATTTCAAGACCACTTCCTTGTGTGCTTTAGTCTGTTCGGGCAATTTTCTCAAATTGGCAATGGTTCTTTTCTTAATTCCCAAAGCGGGCCCCAAAACATAGCCCCAGAGATACTTGCTCCAAACTGTAGTTAAGAATTTAGCAGTTAATGATGGCTTATATTTGGATTCGTCCACCAATCGGCCCTGTGAAACTGAAATTGGGGTTTCAGCTATTACCAAATAATCATCATCTTTCATTAATTCGATTGCAGGTTTGATTATTACATCCAAATTATCATTCGGTTTGATATACCCTGTTTCTATCGGAATTACAATGTAATCTCCATTTATCACATGTTTTATATTTTCTAAGTTTTGGTTTGTCATAAAAATCTTTCAATAATTATAATAAATATAAAACCATAAAGTTTTAAATAATTATCTATTAGGGGATTGAATTCATGGCAAGAAAGTTTATTACATATTTCGATAAAGAAGGTGAAAATTACACTGATGAACTAATTGGAGCTGTCAAAGATAAATTGGAGGCTTCAAATGATATCAAAAGAATTTTAATAGCTTCTGCAACTGGCGAATCTGCATTAAAATTATATGATGCCATTGGGGATGATGTTGAAATAATCAATGTCACTCACCATATGGGATTCAGCGGTCCAAATGAACCGGACATTACAGCAGAAATGGTTGAAAAACTTGAAAAAGTTGGAATAAAAACATACTTCGGAAGTCACGCATTCAGCGGGGCTGCAAGAGGAGTCACCAACAAATATGGTGGATATTCTCCTTTGGATGTTGTAGCGGATACCTTTAGGATGTTTTCACACGGTATCAAGGTGGGTGCTGAAATATCAATTATGGCTGCAGATGCCGGTCTGATTCCTGTCGGTGAAGAAATAATTGCAATCGGCGGAAGGGGCCATGGTGTTGACAGTGCAGTCATTTTAACTCCGGTTAATGCAAAAGATTTATTTAAGTTAAAGATACATGAAATAATTGCGATGCCGAGAGATTAAAAAAATATTTTTTTTCAGGCACCAATTTTTTCACATTTTTATAAAAGTAGTTGCATTTAAATATAAGTAAAAATAGAAATATTTAACAATTATTTTAAAGTAGAGTATGTGGGGTTACATTTGTGAAATTTATAGATGATGCAATCAAAGAATCCGAACAAAGAATGGAAGAGAAAGCACCTGATAAACTCTCTTCAGATATTGATGATGATCTTATAGAGATGATTAAAGGAGCTAAGACTAGTATATTTGTTGTTGGTGCTGGTGGAGCAGGAAACAACACCATTTCAAGATTGAATGAAATGGGTATCGAAGGCGCAACAACTATTGCAGTAAATACTGATGCTCAAGATTTATTTTACAGTCAATCAGCTAAGAAAATCCTTTTAGGCAGACAAACTTCTAAAGGATTAGGTGCAGGCGGAGACCCGACTGTGGGTGAAGAATGTGCTGAAGAAAGTGAAGATGAAATTAGAGATGAATTGGAAGGCGCAGACATGGTATTTGTTACCTGTGGTCTTGGTGGAGGAACCGGAACCGGTTCAGCACCGATTATCGCTAAACTCTCTAAAAAATTAGGCGCATTAACTGTTGCTGTAGCTACCATGCCATTTTCTGCTGAAGGAATAAAAAGAAGAGAAAATGCAGAACAAGGTTTAGAAAAACTTCAAGAATCAGCTGACACTGTTATTGTAATTCCTAATGATAAATTGTTAGAAGTAGCTCCAAACTTACCTTTAAACAAAGCGTTTATGGTATCCGATGAAATATTGGGAAGGGCCGTTAAAGGTATCACTGAGCTAATTACTAAAAAAGGTCTCGTAAGTTTAGACTTTGCAGATATTAGAAGTATCATGGGTGGCTCTGGAATGGCTATGATTGGTATGGGTGAATCTGACACTGGCGACAGAGCATTAGAATCAGTTCACGAAGCATTAAGCAGCCCATTATTAGACATTGATATTTCCAATGCTACCGGTGCTTTGGTTAACATATCAGGTAGTTCTGACTTGACTTTGCACGAAGCAGAGAAGATTGTTCAAGTTGTTGCTGACAAATTAGATCCTGAAGCTAACATTATTTGGGGTACTCAAATTGATGAAAGCCTTCAAAATACTGTTAGAACCACAGTTGTCGTTTCAGGCATTAAATCTAGTTATGAAGTATCCAATGCTCCTGAAGTCGAGTATGCTGAAGAAGATGCAGAACCTGAAACTACTGATGACCAATTAGATGATTTCATTGATGGAATCTTCTAATTCTATCTTTTTATTTTTTTGTAAAAATGCAAACATTTATTAATGTTTAAATTAAAAATTATTTTATTACTATTATTTTATTATAATTTA
>JAUNXN010000180.1 GCA_030539795.1 Methanobrevibacter sp. | reverse complement strand
TCCAAGTAGAATATGCAAGAGAAGCTGTTAAAAGAGGAACTACATCTATTGGTGTTAAAAGTTCTGAAGGTATTGTTTTAGCTGTAGATAAAAGAACCACTTCAAAATTGGTCGAAGCATCATCTATTGAAAAAATCTTTAAAATAGATGAACATATTGGAGCAGCCACCTCAGGACTCGTTGCTGATGCTAGAGCTTTGGTTGAAAGAGCAAGAGTTGAAGCACAAATAAATAAAATCACTTATAGCGAACCTATTCGCGTAACCAGTTTATCTAAAAAGTTATGCGACATGTTGCAGTTATACACCCAAAATGGTGGAGTAAGACCATTCGGTTCCGCTTTAATCATTGGTGGAGTATATAACGGTAAATGCAAATTGTTCGAAACTGACCCAAGTGGTGCATTAATTGAATACAAAGCAACCGCTATCGGTTCAGGCAGAGCTGCTGCTATGGAAATATTTGAAGAAAAATATGAAGACGATTTAACTTTAGAAGGAGCTATTGAATTAGCATTAACCGCTATCAGCCAAGCTACAGATCATGAAACTACTTCAAATAATGTCGAAATAGCTGTTATTAAAATTGAAGATGAAAAATACGTAAAACTCTCTAAAGACGAAGTACAAAAATACATTGATGAAGTATTAGTCGTCGAAGAAGAGGAAGAAGAAATAGAAGAAGAAACTGAAGAATCTGAAGAAGATTCCGAAGAAGAATAATTATTTTCTAATAATTAGTTAGGGGATGCTTTGATGGTAAATATTGATGAAGCTATTATCGCTAAATATGAATATAGTGGTGAACACTTTGAAATATTGGTTGACCCTGATTTAGCAGCTGATTTTAGAAATCCTGATGGCCCAGATGTTGCCATTGAAGATCTTTTAGCTGTTGAAGAAATATTTAAAGACTCTAAAAAAGGAGATAAGGCTTCTGATGAAGCTATGAATAAGATATTTGAAACTACTGATCCTATCGAAGTTTCCAAAATCATACTTGAAAAGGGAACCGTTCAGTTGACTGCGGACCAGAAAAGAAAAATGCAAGCAGACAAAAGAAAATTGGTTATCAATAAGATAGCTAGAGAAGCAGTCAATCCTCAAAACGGTTTGCCTCATCCGGTTCAAAGGATTGAAAATGCCTGTGATGAAGCAAAAGTTAAATTTGACCCGTTCACATCTGTTGACCAGCAAGTCCAGTCTGCTCTTAAAGCCATCAAACCGCTTATTCCAATCAGGTTTGAGAGGGTTAAAGTTGCTGTTAGACTTCCGGGTTCTGCTGCCGGAAGCGCTTATTCTGTAATTCATGGATTCGGTCAAATTATTAATGAAGAATGGCAACAGGATGGTTCTTGGATAGGCATTGTTGAAATGCCTGGCGGTCTTCAAAATTCTTTTGCCGCAAAAATGGCTGAAATTTCAGGTGGAGAAGCGGAAACTCGTACAATTAAATAATTAGGCTTATGGGATTATTATGATATATGTGGAAAATAAAGATTTAGTTATTCCTGGTCAGATATTAGCTGACGATGAATACTATTCAGGAAGAGGTACCTTTAAAGAGAATGGTAAGGTTTGTTCTTCTTTAATGGGGCTTGTTTCTTTGAGGAATAAGAAGCTTAGAGTTATTCCTCTTAAAAGTAAATATGTTCCTAAAAAAGGAGATGTTGTAATAGGTAAAATCAATGATGTTAGATTCTCAATGTGGGATGTTGACATTAATTCACCTTATTCTGGAATTTTACCTGCTTTTGAAGTGTTTGGTCGTGAGAAAAAAGAGCTCAACAAAGTTTATGATGTTGGGGATGTGCTATTTTTAAGAGTTGTCGATGTTGATGAAATCAAAAAGGCAAAACTCGGTTTAAAAGGAAGAGGAATGGGTAA
>JAUNXN010000011.1 GCA_030539795.1 Methanobrevibacter sp. | reverse complement strand
AACTGGACACAAAAACACATAAAAATTAAATAAGCCTATAAAATTTTACAGACTCCTTTTTTTAAAAATTTTAAGTATTATTAGTTTATAATATTATATCATGTGTTCTATTGTTGGCCTTCAAGGCAATTTTAAGGGAAATGATATTGTAAAAATGCTTAAAGCCTCAAAAAACAGAGGTCCAGATTCATCAGGAGTTTGTTTAGATAAGATTTATACAGACATTGACTTGGATGAATTCAGTGATGATAATGATTATGAGATAGCTTTTGGCCACAATCTGCTTTCAATCTATGATGTAAATGAAAGGGTATCAAGAACACAGCCAATTTCAAATGATAATTTAACTTTAGTTTTCAATGGGGAGATATATAATTTCCGAACAATGAGGAATTTCTTAAGCAAGGTGGGCGTTGAAGAGGAAATCACCTCCGACAGCGAAATTTTACTGTATCTAATTGATTTTTATGCCAAAAAACTTGATTTGCTTAAGGCAGTTCAGGCGGCAATCAGATTAGTTGACGGTGACTATGCCTTTGCAGTGTATGATGGAGAGAATCTGGCGATTGCAAGAGATCCGTTAGGAGTAAAGCCATTGTTTTACTCCCAGAATAATGGGCTTAAGGGATTCGCATCATCCAGGCAATCCTTAAGGGAAGTTGGCTTCACTGGCATTGACACATTAAAACCGGAACACATACTTTACAACTGGGAGGATATATCTCCGGCGCAGGCAATCTATGAAAAGATCTTTGATGGTGACGTAGCTAAAATAGACAAGATGTTAAGGTTAAGCGTCATTAAAAGGGTTGAAGGATTACGTGAGCTTGGTGTAATATTTTCAGGTGGTCTTGACAGTTCATATCTGGCTCTGCTTTTAAAGGAAATTTCAGAAAATATCCCACTTAAAGTCAAGCTTTATGCGGTAGGTGCCGAAGGATCACAGGATGTTGAAGCGGCAATCTATGCTTCAAAATTCCTGAATATGGATTTGGAAATCTGTGAAGTCACAGAAGAGTTGGTGCGTGAAGCGCTGCCTCAAGTTGTCAAAGCCATTGGGGATGACAATCTGATGAAGGTGGGTGTCGGACTGACCACTTACTTTGCAACCAAGATGGTGGCTGATGACGGCATTAAGGTAGCCATTTCAGGTCAGGGTGCTGATGAGCTCTTTGGAGGATATAAAAGATATCTTAAAAGCTTTGTCGACGGCACTCTAAACTATGATTTGAGAGTTGACATGTCAAACATGTATCATGTCAATTTGGAGAGGGATGACGCATGCTCCATGCTCAATGGTGTTGAGTTAAGATTGCCATTTTTGGATAAGACTCTCGTGGAGTTGGTGTTAAACATTCCCGACAACAAAAAGATTGTTTCAATGCATGATGATATGAGAAAAAGCATCTTAAGGAAATTGGCTTTTGAAGAAGGCCTTGACTATGAAATAGCCTACAGGCCCAAAAAGGCAGCACAATATGGGACAGGTATCGATAAAATCTTAAGGAAGAAAATTATTAAAGATACAGATATTTCAAAATATTTATAATAATTTTCCCTGTTTTAACATATTTTTTATTTTAATACAATTTTATTAGTTTAAAGCAATTTTTAGTTCTTAAATTATAAAATAAAGGTTTAAATATCTTTAAATTTAATATAAAAATCAAACTGTAACTCCTAAGTCCAAGGAGGTGATATTATATTTGATAATATTCTCATGAGTTTGATTCAACACTTTTTTTTGATGAGAATTCTACTTGGCGATCCAATAAATCTAAAAGGAGGATTCGTTGTGGATATTTTAAGCAAAATTAGATGTTTAATTGCTTTAAATATCATGTGAATATGGTATTTAGTGTTAATATTCACATTGGCAATAATTAATCTAATGTGATGCCTTAATGAATTCTCCTTTAAATTGCAGGGAAAAACAATTTTATATGCTTTTGTTTTTGATGTTCTTTACCCGTGCATCTTTGGGTTCAGTTTCGCATAGAAAGTACACTCCTTGCAATTTATAAATGATGATTAGATTTATATATTATTTGCAACAATATACAAATAGAGTTTTTAAACTCCAAATGGATTTTTTAAAAATCTATTTTAGATTTATTGGGTTAATCAATATCCAAAGGGTAATATTGTGGGATTGAAATCCTACAATATGGATATTGACTTTTTATAGTCTATTTTTTTATCAAATTTTTTATTTTAGTCTTATTTTTCAAGTCTAAATCTTTACATTTATTAATATCAAAAAACATAATAATTATATTATTAATTAATAGGAGTTTTATTTTATGACAATCGAAAAAGATGCGGAAGACATTATTGAAAAATTCTCAAAAATATTGGAAGACATTCCAGATTCAGATGAAACCTGGTATATTACTGATAATTTAAATTTAACTCGTGAAGATAAATCTCAAGCTAAAAATCCTGAAAAAATATTAAGAAACGCTAGGATTGATAAAGACGGAAATCTTGTTGTTAAAAAAGCAGATTGGACAAGTTAAGAGGGATTTAAATGAGAATGGATTTAGTTCTAGAACTTTTGGACAGTCCAGGACAATTAGTTAAAGCGTTAGAACCAATAAGTGTATTTGGTGCTAATTTAGTAACTGTTATCCATAAAAGGGACTATAAAAATGACAATGGTAAAGTTCCAGTTCAGCTAACTTTGGAAGGAGAGCATGAAGAGCTTAAAAATGTAGTTAACAGATTTGAAGAGTTAGGATTCACAATTATTGAAATGGATGGTGTTGTCAAAAAGGAAAAGATAACTACCATTTTCTTTGGCCATATTGTAGATCAGGATTTAAGGGACACTATGGACAGAATCAATGCTCTTGATGGCGTTGTCATTGTTGCATTCGATATTAAATTAAACGGCGAAGAAAAATCAACTGCATTAATTAATATTGAAGCGGACATTGGTTTAAAGCAGACTGTATTTAATAGAATTGAAGAAATTGCAGAAGAAAAAGATTTATTGGTTATTAATGAAGTTTAAGTGATGATTATTATGGATGAATGTAGAGTCATTATCATGGGATTTGGTTCTGTTGGCCAAGGTGTGGCTAATGCGCTTTCCATGAAGAAGGATTTGATTAAGGATAAAACAGGTGTTGCAGTTAAGGTTGTAGCTGCAGCGGATTCATCTTCATCTGCAATCTCACAAGATGGATTAGATGAATTGTTACTTGTAAAAACAAAGAATGAAGAAGGAAAACTATCAGCATATCCGGAATTTGGGTCTGATGTAAGTGGTGCAGATGTTTTGGATGCCGTTGAATACGATTGTCTTATTGAAGCAACTCCTACTAATATTAAAGATGCAGAACCTGCACTTTCATTAACACTAAAAGCATTTGAACAGGGAAAAGACGTAGTGACATCAAATAAAGGACATTTAGCACTCAAATTCAAAGAGGTTGTCAGTGCTGCTGAAGAGGCAGGTGTTGAATTCAAGTATGAAGCTAGTGTTGGCGGATCAATGCCAATCATCAATTTCACAAGAGATACCTTGGCATCATGTGAAATAAAATCAATTAAAGGTATCTTAAACGGTACTACCAATTACATTTTATCAAGAATGACCTCAGAAGGTTCAGATTATGAGGTTATTTTAAAAGAATCACAAGACTTGGGAATAGCCGAAACCGACCCAACTCAAGATGTTGAAGGTATTGATGCAGCTTGTAAAACTGTAATCTTAGCAAATTCCCTTTTAGGAATCGATGCAACATACAGTGATGTTAAGGTCGAAGGTATTTCAAATATTAATTCCGAAGCCATTGAACTGGCTAAAAAGGATGACTACCTAATCAAATTGATAGCTGAAGTATCTCCTGACAATTTGCAGGTTTCTCCTCGTTTGGTTAGAAGGGGAAGTTCCTATGATGTAAGCGGTACCTTGAACATGGCTACAATCAAGACAGATTTGGCCGATGAAGTGTCCGTAATTGGACTTGGAGCAGGTTCTCTTGAAACTGCTTCTGCGATGTTGACTGATTTAATTAGTATTTTAAAAAATAAAAACTAATTAAATTCTTTTTTTATTATTTTTTGATAACATGAAATACGTAATATTTATCCCAGATGGGTCTAGCGATTACCCTGTAGACGAATTAGATGGAAAAACTCCTTTAATGGTTGCAAATACTCCAAATATCGACAAATTGGCTCGTGAAGGATTTGGAGGATTTACAAATAATGTTCCTGAACAGTACACACCAGGTTCAGATGTAGCCAATATGAGCATTTTCGGATATAACCCTGCCGATTTCTATACTGGCCGTGGACCGTTGGAAGCAGGCAGCGAAGGCATTCCAACAACTCCATGCGATGTAATATTCAGATGCAATACAATATTCAGCGAAAATGGTGAAATGGATGACTTCAATGCAGGTCACATTTCAACTGAAGAAGCTGATGAGCTAATGAAAGGTTTGAATGAATATTTCACTGAAAAATATCCTGACTTCAAAGGAAAATTCTACACCGGCGTAAGCTACAGGCATTTGTTCATCTACTCCTGTGACAGTGTTGAAGATGCAGAAATCCTATCAGGCATCCAAACAATTCCGCCTCATGATATGGTTGGTGAGAAATTAGTCGATAACTTATTCGGTGACTGTGAACTGGCTCAGGAAATCCAACAGATAATGTTTGAGTCAAAAGAATACCTCAAAGATGCTGAAGTCAACCAGAAAAGGGAAATCCCTGCCAATATGGTGTGGCTATGGGGACAGGGCGTAACTCCAAGCTTGCCTAACTTTGAAGAGACTTACGGAATTACAGCTTCAGTAATCACTGGTGTCGACCTGCTTAAGGGTATTGGAAACTTTGCAGGAATGAACATCGTAAATGTTCCTGGAGCTACCGGATACTTTGACACTGACTACAAGCAAAAAGGCGAATATGGTATTGAAGCCTTGAAGGAAACTGATTTGTTGTTGATTCATATTGAAGCTCCTGATGAAGCAGGACATGCTAAAAATACTGCTGAAAAAGTCAAGGCTATTGAAAGAATCGATGAATGCATTGTCGGTCCGATTATCGAAAGTCTGCAAGGCGAGGATTTCAGGGTGGCAATTTTGCCTGACCACCCAACTCCAATCAGCGTTGGAACACACACTCGCGATAATGTGCCTTTGGTAATCTATGATTCAGCACGAGAAGGTGATGAATGCGAATCATTTGATGAAGAAGGCGTTAAAAAAGGTTCACTTGAATTCAAAAAAGGACATTTCTTGGTTCAAAGATTAATTGATGGAGATTATTAAATGAAAGTATTATTAGTTAACGGCAGCCCTCACAAAGAGGGATGCACATATACAGCTTTAAGCGAAGTTGCAAAAACCTTAAATGATGAAGGCATTGAAACTGAAATATTCTGGATTAAGACAAAACCGATTACCGGATGCATTGCATGCGGCAAATGCGGTGAATTGGGCAAATGTACATTTGACAAGGATGTCGTAAATGAATTCGTAGAAAAGGCATATGATGCTGACGGATTCGTATTCGGCTCACCAGTTTACTACGCCAGTGCAAACGGATCCATGACATCATTTTTAGACCGTGCATTTTACTCAAACTCTCACGGTGCTGGAGCGGAAGCATTCAAACATAAGCCTGGTGCGGTAGTCTGCTCTGCAAGAAGAGGCGGTACAACAGCAACATATGACCAGCTAATTAAATATTTGGGAATTTCCCAGATGCCTATCATTTCATCCTTTTACTGGAATATGGTTCATGGAAACACCCCTGAAGAGGTAATGCAGGATGAAGAAGGATTGGGCACTATGAGGCAATTAGGCCATAACATGGCATTTTTCTTAAAATGTCTTGAAGCGGGTGCCGAAAATGGTTTGACTGTTAATGAAGAGCCTAAACCTCGTACAAACTTTATAAGGTAATTTTTTACCTTCAAATTCTTTTTTTTTAAAAATAGTAATTTAATTTAGATGAGGATAAAAATCCTCACCGTTCCATATTTAATATAAGTTCAAGTCATGAACTAAACATCAATGATGTTTAATATTGATATTGTCGATACATATATTTAAAATATTGCATTGTTTTTCTATTTTATTCCATTATAAATTTAATATTCATGTTTTAAATCAATTTTTTATCCTAAAATCAATTTCACATGATTAATTTCCATCTATTTTAAATAATAGCAATACATATTCTTATTTCTAAATGCCAAAAAAATTCTATATTTCGGTATTTATTATTCATCCATTACTAACAAAAAAGTTCATATGTCTTTATTTAAATATAATTATTTAGAATTATTTTTTTTGATATTATGAATGTTAGCAACTTAATCAAAACTCCTGAAGGTTATATCTATTCAAATAGGGCATTACTCGCCTTATTCATTCCACTTTTGATAGAATACGGTCTGGAATTCTTTGTAGGTTTGGCCGATTCAATTATGGTTGCATCGTTGGGCGAAGCAGCTATTTCGGGAGTTTCTTTAGTTGACTTTCTAGTTCAGCTTCTTATTTTTTCATTTTCTGCTCTAGCAACCGGTGGAGCAGTGGTGGCAGGTCAATATCTTGGTGACAATCAAATTGAAAAGGCACAGAACTCCGCAACACAGCTTATTTGGTTTTCAACTATTATGTCTACTGTTTTGATGGTTTTGGTAATCATTTTAAGGCAATTTCTGATAGGAATCTTATTCGGTCAGATTGAGGCTGATGTTTGGGCAAATGCCGATATGTATTTATATATTGTAGCCTTGTCAATACCGTTTTTAGCCATTTACAATGCGGGTGCCGCAATATTCAGAACAACCAACAATGCATCACTTCCAATGAAGGTTTTGCTTATCTGTGATGTATTGAATGTTATCGGAAATGCAATATGCATCTACTATTTGGGTTGGGACGTTCGAGGAGTAGCTATTCCAACAGTCATTTCAAGGGCGCTGGCGGCAATTCTGATACTGCACTTTGTTGTTGATGAAGACTACAGATTACATATCAAAAGAACATTAAAGCATAAGTTTGACTTCAAAATCCTTAAGAAAGTTCTCCAGGTCGGTATCCCATATGGCGTTGAAAACGGCCTTTTCCAACTGGGAAGGGTATTGGTTTTGAGTTTGGTTTCTACATTTGGTACAATGGCGATAGCTGCAAACTCAGTTGGTTATGCAATTGGAATATTTTCAGTATTGCCGGGTTTTGCAATCAATTTGGGTTTGACTGCAGTAATTTCAAGGTGTGTTGGCGCCAATGACTATAAGCAGGCAAGATACTACAATAAGAAATGTCTGGTTATTGTGGTTATTTCACACATTGCCATAAACCTGCTGATCTTTGCAGGTCTTCCTTTGATTTTAGGTATTTACAACCTGTCGGCCCAAACAGCGGCAATGACAACAGAGATGGTTATCTGGCATGGAATATTTGCAATCATAATCTGGCCGCTTTCTTTCACATTGCCTGCAACATTCAGGGGGGCCGGTGATTCAAAATCAGTGATGTATATAAGTTTGGCGGTAATGTTTATCTGCAGAATTGGCCTATCTTATGTTATAGCTGACTGGATGGGAATCGGTGTGTTCGGAACATGGATTGCAATGTTCATTGACTGGTATGTAAGAGCTGGAATTTACATTTACAGATATTTCTCAAATAAATGGACAGAGTATAGGGTGGTTTGATGAGTGAAATTACATATAAGGAAATACATGAATTTACAAAAGAGGACCTGCAGGATTTGTTTTTGTCAGTAGAGTGGTCTTCAGGCCATTTTCCAGATAAGCTTCAAATCGCAATGAGAAACTTTGAAACTGTAGTCTCTGCATGGGACGGCGACAAGCTTGTGGGAATGATTTGTGCAATGGACGATGGAATAATGACTGCATATGTCCATTATCTGCTTGTAAGGCCCGATTATCAGGATAAGGGCATTGGAAGAAAGCTGGTTTCAAGGGTTAAGGAAATCTATAAAGATTATTTGAGAATAGTTGTTGTAGGGTATGACGATGAAGTGCAGTTTTACGAGAACTGTGGATTTGAGAAGGCGGATGATGCAAGTCCGCTTTTCATAACAGACTTATGGACATAGGTGGTTTTAATGGTTTTATTTAGAGGAGACGTCAAATCAAAGAGCTTACAGAGAAGAACATCAATCAGTGTAATTTTGCCTGCAGATAATATTCATTTCCTGCAGGATAGGGAAGAGATAGTCCCGCAGCCTTACAAAACAGTGTATTTCCTTCATGGTTTGTACGGCAGCGATGAAATTGTCCTTGCAAACACTTCCATTCAGAAATTTGCAGAGGATAATGGAATAGCCATTGTGATTCCATGCGGAGAAAACAGCTTTTATGTGGATAATGAAAAGGCCCATGCATATTATGGAGAATATGTAGGTCAGGAACTGTTGGATATTACAAGAAACATATTCCCTCTTTCAGATAAGCGTGAAGACACTTTCATCGCAGGATTTTCAATGGGGGGATATGGAGCTGTCAGAAACGGTTTGAAATATTCTCAAAACTTTTCAAAAATTGGAATGATTTCATCAGCATTGATTACTGATGAGATTGCAGATTATGTAAGTGATGATAATGTGCTTCGTTCAAGACCGTTCTATGAATCAATATTTGGCGATTTGGATGATTTGAAAGGTTCTGATATGGATCCAAAGGCATTGATAGAAAACACTCAGGATATTCCAGACATTTTCATGGCATGCGGTGTAGATGACTTCCTGTTTGACAAGAATGTTGATTTTTATGAATTTTTAAAATCCAAAGCCATTGATGCGGAATTCATTCAGGCTCCTGGAGAGCACACATGGGACTTTTCCGAAAAATACCTTAAGGAATTCATTAAAACAATAATTTAGAGGCGATATTATGAGATGTCCTCAATGCGGCAGCGAATTGGATGAAGACAATTATTGCAGTGAATGCATGGAATTTTTCAATCAGGATGATGAAGAGGATTTTAGCAGCTTTGAAGAGCAGGACTACGAGTCAATGATAAATAATGGTGATGAAATCTGTCTAAACTGCACATTTTGGTCAGTTAGCCCATATGGTGCTTCTCACGGAATGATATGTAGAAAAGGATATCCAACAGATGGTCCAGGATATTCATGCAGCGAATTTGTGCAGGAAAGCAATTTTGCCAACTATGGTAATGGTGGGGAATTGCAGTTTGATGAGACAGGAAGTGCAATTTCAAATAAGTTATATCATTGGAGAAATGGAAAATGATTTTTCTATTTATATGTTGATTTAAATTTTTATATATCATGAGAAACTAAAATTATAATATAAATTTTAATTCATGGAGAGGATTTTTCTGACAAAGTATATTATTATAACTGGTGGGGTAGTTAGTTCCATAGGTAAGGGTATCACATCCGCATCTATGGGAAGGATTTTAAGGTCTTATGGTTTAAAGGTTTCAGCTATTAAAATAGACCCTTATTTGAACTGGGATTCTGGAACACTCAATCCATATCAACACGGTGAGGTATTTGTCACTCATGATGGTATGGAAACTGACTTGGACCTTGGTCACTATGAACGATTTTTAGATGTTGAACTCGATGGTTTGGCTAATATCACTACAGGTAAAGTCTATGAATCAGTAATCGCTAAGGAAAGAGAAGGAGGATACCTTGGTGAATGTGTACAGGTTATCCCTCATATCACTAATCGTATCAAAGAAATGATTAGGGAAAACTCTGAAAGCGCAGATTATGATGTGGTTTTAGTTGAACTTGGCGGTACTGTCGGAGATATTGAAAGCCAACCTTTCCTTGAAGCATTAAGACAACTCAGAAATGAGGAAGGTCGTGAAAATGTTATGTTTGTCCATGTTACATTTATTCCCTACCTAAATGCAGCTGGAGAATTCAAGACAAAACCGACTCAACACTCTACAAAAGAATTAAGAAGTGTTGGTATCAACCCTGACGTTATAGTATGCAGATCCCAAGAGCCTATTGACGATGCTTTAAGAGGAAAAATCGCTCACTTCTGTGATGTAGACTTTGAAGCTGTTGTGAATACCCCTGATGCAGGCACAATTTATGAAGTTCCTTTGGTTTTGGAAGAAAACAACATTGGTCAATTCATTGTTAAAAGGATTGGTTTGGATATTGAACCGGATTCTTCCAAATTAGATGAATGGAGAGAAATTGTAAAATCCTTAAAAATAAAAGAGCCTGCAGTAAATATAGGCATTGTAGGAAAATATGTCGAGCTTGAAGATTCATATATCAGTATTAGAGAATCCCTGCTTCATGCTGCAGCAAGCATTGGCGTTAAGGCCAACATTAAATTCTTAAGCTCTGATGTTGAAGAGTTGGATCAGGATGCTATGAATGAATTGGATGGTATTTTGATTCCTGGAGGATTCGGTGAACGTGGTTTTGAAGGCAAATTGGATGCAGTTGAATATGCAATCGAAAATAATGTACCTTTATTTGGAATCTGTCTTGGAATGCAATGCATGGTAACTCAATTTGCAAGACTCAATGGTTATCCTGGAGCAAATAGTTCTGAATTTGATGACAATTTGGAATTCCCTGTAATTGATATGATGGAAGAGCAAAAGAAAATCAAAAACATGGGCGGAACTATGCGTTTAGGTTCTTATGACTGTAAGATTGTTGAAGGCACCAAAACCTTTGATGCATATGGTGAAATTGACATTGAGGAACGTCACAGACACAGATATGAAGTCAACAATGACTACAGACAAGATTTGCAGGATAAGGGTTTAATCATTTCCGGAACCAGTCCTGATGACTTTTTAGTTGAAATTGTTGAACTTCCAGATCATCCATGGGCTATTGGCTGTCAATTCCATCCGGAATTCAAATCAAGACCTAATAGGCCACATCCATTATTCAAATCATTTTTAGAAGCTATTAATGAGCATTCTAAAAATTAATTTTTCTTTTTTTATTCCAATTTCTTATTTTAAAAACAATTTAACAAGCTTATTTTCTATCTAATTAATATTATTTGAAGTTAAATAATATAATCATGAATTTTACTGCTATATTTTTAATTCAAATAATAATTACGATGCTATTTTCCATAATAGCTGCAATTTATGATGTTAAAAGGAATATTGTGCCGAACTTGTTGACCTATGGTCTTTTGTTTTTTGGTTTGATTTCGAATTTGTTTTTGTCATTAATTTCGAATAACCTTAAATTCATTTTAGCTTCATTTATTTCAATGGTTATCACCAATGCTATAACTTATATGCTATGGAAATTAAATATGTGGGGTGGTGGTGATGTAAAATTATTCACTGCAATTGCCACAGTAATACCATCTGGTCTTAATATAGGATTTTTGAATATTTTTCCCCAGTTATCGATTTATCCCTTTGCATTCAGTGTTGTGATAAACAGCATATTGATTTCATTTCCGTTTTTGGTGATATTCCTCTGTTATCTGATTATTAAAAATGAAGTGTTCATGGGAAAGATTGATTTTTTTGTCAATGTCTTCAATATGGAAAGCCTGAAATACATTATCAATTCAACCATGAACAGACTGATTCTGGTAAAGGATTTGGAGGAAGGAATGATAATAAATGATTTCTATTTCAATAATGCATACATAATAGAACTGCTTAATGAAACTGATGGCAATTTAGCCGTTTATAGGGCAAAAGACAATAAGGATTTCAAATATTATTTTAAATCCCAAAACGGGGGCGGCATAACGAATAGGGAAATGTGGCAACTGAAGATCATGAACGCTCAAAACATCATCTCAGACAGCATTTCCATAAAGATAGCTTTTCCGTTCACTCCGGCAATACTATTCGGACTGATAGTGGCCATATTCTATGGGGATGTAATGATGCTTTTTGTAAAAAATCTGTATTTGGTGATTTAAATGAAGGACAATAGGGCTCAGATTTCATTGGAATATATATTGATTTTTGCAATATCCCTGCTTGTCCTGATGATTTTCACATTGCCCCTTGCTGATGATTCGATAAAGAACACTGTTGATGTATCGGATTCATTAAACGCGAGATATTGTATGTCAAATATTGCCCAGGCAATAAAGGAAGTTTATGGTGAAGGTCAAGGCTCGAAAAGAACGCTTGATATTGATTCGGATAAACAGATTAGGGTTTCCGTATCGGATAGCTATATCTCGTGTAGTGTGAAACTTAAAAGCAATTCTAATAAGCAAATAAAAGAAAGTTTCAAATCAAATCTTAAAAAAACTTCAATAACTCTTAATGAAGGTAAAAATGCAATAATTGTTGAATGGCCTGTCGGCAGTGAAAATATGTTAATCTATAAGAAATAGCAACTTATTATACAAAATTATTTTAACCATTACACTTTAAAATATTAATATAATAAGTAAATGGCTGTGAATTTATGGATATTATAACTGCGATTATTTACCTTGTTTTATTTATTTTAATGATGGTATTTGTATTCTCGATTGGGATGTTAAGACAGTTCATGCCTAAGCGAGAAGTTATCTTAGTACTCATTGTTGCTTTTTTAATTGGAGCTATTGGAGGAGCATTTTTCCTCGATCCGATTTATGATGAGCTGCCTAATGTTGTAGGCACTATTGAAAAGTCCATGCCTAACACTCAGGAGACACTATATCTGGATTTGTCATCATCTGTGGATACTAAGGAATTGAGGGAAAACCTATCCGGTACTGAGGGCTTCAAATCATTTAAAGAAACATCAATTTCGATACCTATGTGGACGTTTAATGAGCGAGAGCACAATTACTTTGAGGATATAGTCGGAAATATTGACTACAATTATAAAAATTATACTGTAAACTCTTCAAGCATTGAAATATCAATTGCAGATAATTATACCTCTACTGAGGCTTTAAAATCATTCTCTGATTGGTATAAATTGGTTTATGGTGAAACAATATCTTATGCTCAGGTTCATGCAGTATTGGTTGTTGATTCGACTTCCCTGGATGTATTTGAGAAAAACTTGCTTGAAAGAGGCATTGTTGCAACCAATATTGAAGGTCCTATCCAAGATAGCGTTGACAATACAAATTCATCAATGTTATCCAATATGGAATTTACATTAGTCTGCGGCGGTTTAGGTGTTGTTGTCGGACTGATTGGAATTTATGTTGATTCTGTAGTTCCTGCATATAGAAGATTTAGAAAATTCTTAAGAGAAAGGCGTAAACGGTAATTTTATGGATGTTGCAATATTATTTTCAGGCGGTAAGGACAGCACCATGGCATTATATAATGCTTTGGAAGCGAAGGAAGATGTCAAATATCTTCTTTCAATGAAATCAAAAAATGATGAATCGTACATGTTCCATGTTCCCAATATTCATATAACTGATTTGCTGTCACAGGCGCTTGATATTCCAATAATCTCTGCCCAAACAGACGGGATTAAAGAAGAGGAACTCAATGACTTGAAAAGGGAATTTGAAAATCTAAAGGATTTGGGTGTTGAGGCCATATACACAGGCGCGCTTTATTCAACATATCAAAAGTCAAGAATCGAAAAGCTATGTGATGAAGTGGGCTTAAAGGCCATATCCCCTTATTGGCATGTTGATGAATTGGAATACATGAGAAAGATTGTTTCATTAGGTTTTAAGGTAATCATTTGCGGTGTTGCCGCATGGGGATTGGATGAATCCTGGTTAGGCAGGGTAATTGATGATGATGCTATAGACGAGCTTGTTAAGATAAATGAGAAATATCAGGTCAACATTGCCTTTGAAGGCGGTGAAGCTGAAACGTTAGCTATTGACGGTCCTATTTTTAAAAAAAGAATCAAAATTTTAAAAGATAAAAAAGAATGGCATCTTGATAGTGGTGTTTATATCATCGAAGATGCGGTTTTGGAAGAAAAATTATAATTCGATTTCATCAAAGTATTCGGTTATTTCCTTGCAGCAGCTTTCTATATCGCTTTCATTCACGATCATCTTGTCTGAAAGGGAGATAACGCTTCCGAGTCCGAAACCCAATTCGGTTTCATCTCTTGCTTTAAATACATTATAGTCGGTTGAATCATCCTCTCTTTTTCTTAATTTTAGCCTTTCAAATCTCAAAGTGGGATTGGCGAAGATTGACACTATTAAAAAGTTGTCAAAGTTTTCCTTAAACATCTCCACTTCATGCGGGCTTCTGATGCCTTCAACAACGATACTGTTTTCAATTCCTTCTTCAATGAGCTTTTTGATTTTTTTAATGGTTAATTCGGCAACAATGTATTGTCCAAATTCGGCTCTTAAATTTTTAGCAGTTTCTTTAGAGCTTTCTCCTCTTTTTTTAGCTTCTTCACGTACAATATCGCCCATGCTTACAATAATAGCTCCTTTTTCAGTAGCCATATCTGAAACTAAGCTTTTTCCTGAACCAGGCATGCCGGATATTCCTATTATTTTCATGATTTTCACTCTTTAAGTTTAATTTGTTCTAATGATTCTTTAAGATTTTCTTCATTGTCAAAGTCATTGACTATGTCAATCAATACTTTTTTGTCTTGGGTTTTTAAATCCTCGGCTATTTTAGTCATAAATGGAATTGCTCGTACAATATTGTCCATTATTGAAACGTCAGACATTTTGGATGTTCTTGAAAGAGGATTCAAATCAATTGTGATTATGTTTTTTCCACCTTTCTTCAATATTTCCGCTCTGTCGCCATCTTCAAGAGGGATCAGTACTGTATCTGCAGCATATATTCCGGTTTTGCTTGCAGTCGCCCTATTATTTTTTATATCGTTGATATATTCGATATCGTCATCTAATGTTCCAAGGATATTTTTGTAACCATGATTTTTGTATAGCTGTGTAATTAATTTAACTCTTTCATCAGTGCGGTAGAATAGGTTGATTTCAATTTTAGCATTTATTGCATTTGCCAATTCGATTATTTCATCAATGGCCAGTGCTGTTGCATTTCCATTCACTGAAATTACAGGATTGTTTGACAGGAGCAGCGCTGCAACGGCAACATACATCGCCCTTTTTGCAGGGTAAGTTGTTTTTTCACCAATTAAATAATCAAAGGCCTCTCCTCTACCATGTGCAATCAATGCAGAATCTGCTAAATAACCCTCCTGTGCTGCTTTAACCATCTTTTCTCTTAAAAGCAATGATTCATAGCGAGGGTGATTTTTTGGTATCATTTTTTATCTCCTTATTTTAAATCTATTTTCATTTGAGCCAAATATCCTAAAAATGTTGTTATGAGCAAGGTTAATATGATCATAGAAAATAAATGCAGAGGGTAATCTTCCATAATCAATGCGTTATGTTGGGGTAAAATCAAAAACAGATAGTCGCAAATGACATCCATTATAATAAAGACCGCTCCGCCTAAAAAACCTTCAACAACTTCATTTTTATCAATATTTCTGATATAAAGTATTCCGAAAAATCCGGTTACGACTATTATAATTATCGGCACTACTATGTTAACGTTAGGGAGGTTGTCTGTAAAAATAGGATTGAATATCTCAGAAAGCACATATGTTAAAAACCATATGAGTATCCCATATACGATAGCTAATTTTAATTTCATAGTAAAAACCTTAAGAATAATTACTATTATTTTTGATTTAAAAATCTTATAAAGTTTTCTAAGTTGATATTATCTAATAATTTTGGATTTTGAAAAAAAAGTTTTGGGATGGTTAGATAGTTAATTGAGAAAATTAACTACCTAACAACTTGTTTTAACAAGCTTTTAGAGAAATGAATTTTAAAATTTGGCTGTTTAATCTATCTCTCTGGCTACATTGTAGCCAATTAAATTATTTGATGGAAGCCATATATAAATGTTATGTATAATTTATAAAAATTCAAGTATACTTTAATTAAAAGGTTATATATTAATAAATTTATAAAGTTTAATTGAATGACAGACTATTGGGAACATGAAGAATATTTGAGAAATTCGTTATTGGGTCACTTGGATTCTCATGATAAGGAAAGGCAACGAAAAAGGAATTTATCCGGTTCATATTTTGAAGACTTGAAGCAGAATCTTTTAATTGAATATGACAACAAATCATTAAAGGACGTAATGGATTGCAATGTGGAGAAGACATCCTTTGGGGACGTATTGAAGATAACCACAAAAGAAAAGATTGATTTGAATATTTATGATAATGATTTTAGAAGTCAAATCAACCATAACCTTAAGTTGCTTCCGAGAGTAGGGCTCAAAACTGAGGAAAATCTTAAAAATAAGGGATATACAACAATAGAATCCCTTAAAAGCCATGATAAATATTCAAATGTTGCATCAAAATTTTTAAATGAAATAGATGAAATGTCATTTAGCGAAATTGTCGAACTGCTGAACGATAACAGGTATACAAAAAAATGCAGGGATAATCTGCTCAAATGCATTAGCCTGACCGATTGTGAAAACTTTAAGTTTATGGATATTGAAACCAAGGGGCTTTCCAATGTTCCGATAATTTTAATTGGCGTTGCGGAGATTAAAGGAAATGAAATTGTAGCATCCCAGTATTTCCTACGTGACTACACAGAAGAGCCGAACATTATTGAAGCTTACTTGTCCCACCTGGATGAGGATTCGGTGCATGTCACATTCAATGGAAAAAGCTTTGATGTGCCTTTCATAAGAAACAGATGCATGTATAACGGCATTAAACCGGATTTGGATTTGCCTCATTTGGATTTGATGTATTTTGCGAAAAATCTGTGGAGGGATACTCTTCCAAACTGCCAGCTTCAAACGATTGAACGGGAGAAATTCGGCATTGAGCGTGAAGGAGATGTTCCAGGCCAATATATTCCGGGTTATTATGATACTTATCTGTTAGAAAATAATATCGGTCCTGTCGTACCGATAATAGAGCATAACTGTCAAGATATTATTTCACTTGCTTACTTTTTAGAGAAAATGTATGAGGATGTAAATTAAAATGGGATTATTTGATAGATTTAAAAAGAACGATAAGCCTAAAGAGAAAAAGGCCATTCCTGATAATGTTGAAATTGATGAAGATCAATTGGCCTTAAAGAAAATCGCCACTACTGATAAGGACAGGATTAAAAGAGCGGAAGCCGCAGACAAAATCACTAATCAATTTGTAGCTTTGGACCTGTCAAAAAATGTAAAGGATAGGGCAATCAGACTGATTGCAATCAATAAAGTTCAGGATGAGGACCTGCTGCTTGACGCCGCTGAAAATTCCAAATTTTTTGATGTCAGAAGCTTTGCATGGGAAAGGCTAGGCGAAAACAACAAGTCAATTGCAGAAATTGTAATCAATACAAAGAAAAATAAGCATGTGGATGAAATATTCAGCAAGATTGTTGATGAGCAGACACTTGAATGGATTGCAATAGAAGCGAATGATAAAAGATATAGGACAGAATCACTGGAAAAGATTGACAGTCCGGACGTTTTGTACGATTTGGTCTTTAAATCTGATGACAGGTCAATCAGAAAATCATGCGTTTTAAAGGACTCATTCACTGATGAGGAAATTCTTAAGAAAGTGGCAATTGAAGATAAGGATGAGCAGGTCAAAAGAGCAGCCATCGGAAAAATAAAAAGCGAAGACAATCTGGCGGAAATAGCCAAAAGCGAGGAAAACGCCAAAGTCCGCTCATTGATATTTGAAAAAATTGATGATCCCGAAATACTAAAGAACATTGTTTTGAATTCTCAAAAATCAGATGTTAGGCTTGATTTGATAAATCAGATTGATGATGAAAGTCTTCTGGCTCAAATTGCTTTGGAAGACAGCGATAAAATCGTTAGAAGCGAAGCCACTAAGAAAATAACTGATGAGGAAACATTGCTGAAGATAATTTCATCTGAAAATGACAGATTTGTCCGTCAAATTGCCGTAAATAATTTGTCTGATCCTAAGGAACTTATTAAAATTGCTTTGGAAGATGAGGACCAGTTTGTAAGGGACCATGCAATTTCAAATCCCGCCATTACTGATGAAAAGGACTTTACATACATCGCCATCAATTCAACTCATGAGGATATAGCCAATGAGGCCTTAAGTCACATTGAAAGTGAAGATGCATTCATTGATATATTGAAGAATGCCAAAATAGATTCCGTTAGAAAATCAACTTTGGATAATGTCAACGATTTGGAAACATTAATCAGAATCGTTCTTGCAAATGAAGATGAGGAATTCTCCTTAAAGGCTTTAAATAAAATTAAAGTTGAAAAATGCCTGATGAAAATATATGAACAGGGAATTTCTGAAAATATTTCTGTTAGGGCTGTTTCATTAATTAAAAATCAGAATTACTTGACTGATGTCGTCAAGAATGACCCTTCATGGAGAGTTCGTGAAGCGGCCGCCAAAAAAATAATAAGTAAAAAGGTATTAAAAGAAGTTTCACATAATGATGAAAATGAATATGTGAGAAATGTGGCTAAAAAGAGGATGAATTTATAAATAAAATTCAGGCTCTTTTCTTTCACTGTTCGCTTCTTCAAACGCAGGCTTTTTAGCTTCAAAAGCGTCTCCGGTAAAGCTGCGGGCATCTTCCGGACAGATTGATATGCATGCGGTGCATCTGGAACATAAATCCAAATCGGTGTCAATCGGGTCATCATCGGGAATAGCCTTTTCCGGACAGATTGATACGCAGTCATAACAGAATGAACAAAGACTTTCATCGCTGGTTATTTCAAACGGCAATTGCTTGTAGTCAGTATATGGTTTATTTCCGGGGATTTCTGATGTTAAGCTTTCATTTGCATCTATTTTTTCTATACATTTTTCTGTAAATTCATTTATTTTTTCAATATCGCTTGCATCAGGCCTTCCAACTGCAACGCCGTCAAAGATTGAATGGTGGCTGATTGTTGTTCCGGCAGCTACCACATTGAAGTTGTTTTCCTTTAGAAGTTCAACCAATTCAAGTAACGCATCGGTTACATGTGCATTTCCATAATTTACAACTGCGATTGCAGGAGTGTTGTCCCCTTTTAGTTTGGACAGTCTGTCTCTTCCTGTTTTTGGTATTCTTCCTGCAAAAACAGGCATTCCAACAATTGCAATGTCATCTGATTTGAACTCCTTTGCTGAATTAAAGGTTAATAAATCATATATCTCTTCATTTTTATCTACAAAATTGTCGGCAATCTGGTTAACTACTTTTTTTGTTGTGCCTGATGGGCTGAAATATATTTTTGTTACATTGGACATACTCTCACCTGTTTTGATATTGGTTTTACAGTCACTTAATGATTTCGAATGGCAATTTTTAGCTTTTAATTAATTTTTATTATTTTTGTTTAATTTTTAAATCTCTTTGTTTTCTAAATCTAAACTAATTTATTTGTAATGGTAGTTTTTGGAGTTTCTGTTCATTTTTTTAAAAAGCTTTATATATATTGAATGCAAAAATAATGATTGGTGGAAGTAATCTTCCGGTCTATTTAAAGAGGTGAAAAAGTGAGTGATATTAAAACTGCAATGGTGGGAACTCCATGTCAGATACTGGCCGCTACAAAAATCAATAGGTATTGCGAACAGACAGGCGGATCTCCTATTGATGTAAAAATAGGTCTTTTTTGCATGGAAAACTTCTCATATTCCTATCTTGAGAAATATTTAAAACAGCAAGGCATTGAATTATATGAAGTAAAGGAATTCAGAATCGACAAGGGTAGATTTGTTGCCTATCTGATTGACGGTAATGTATTTTCCATTCCTATTGCAGAAACAGAGCCTTTTACCCGTAAAAACTGTCATGTATGCACAGATTATACTTCAGATGTTTCTGATATTTCAGTAGGGTCTGTCGGATCTCCGCAAGGATATTCGACAGTTATTGTGAGGTCAAGAAAAGGTCAGGAAATAATCGAGGATGCAATTAATAAGGGATACATCACAACAGAAATGATGCCTGAAAAAGGCCTTGCACTGTTGGAGAGAATTGCAAATCAAAAAATTTCAAGAAACACCAAACGCTACAAGAAAAGGGAAGCCGTTGCAAGGCCGGTATTGTCAAAAAGGGCAATAACCGAAGATGAATTCATAAGAGAATCAAGCTTATGCCAATTTGAAAACCTGCAGAATGATGTAATCAGCGTCGGGTCATGCGTCTTATGCGGAGCATGCGAATATGTATGTCCAAAGGACATTATCCACATAAACCGCAGAAAACCAGTTGTCAAAGGAAATTGTGATGATGACTGCCATGCATGCTATTTCGCTTGTCCAAGAACATTTGTAAGCGACAAGATCTATCCTTCAGACATTGATGAAAAGCCGCTTGGAAACTATCTTGAAATCTATTCAGTAAAAGCGAATTCAATCATAGGTCAGGATGGTGGTGTAGTATCAGCTATTTTAGTTTATCTGCTTGAACATGGGATAGTTGATGAAGTTTCAATCGTTGGCCAGGATAAGGATGCGCCTTGGAGACCGGAATCAAAACTCACTTCTTCTGTCCAGGACGTCATTATGGCCGCCGGAACAAAATACAGTACCACACCGATTGGTTTTAAAGCCCTCAACAAATAGGGTTTTAAACTTTTTTTTCTTTTTTTTATTTTAAAACAAAATATTTATTAAAAGAAACTATATTAATTAATATATTCAAAAATTTTTTTGGTGATACGATGGAATTAATGAGAGAGCTATCTTTGGCGCCAGGTGTATCCGGTTCTGAAGAGGAAGTAGCTAAAATTATTACACGTGAATTAGAAGATGTTGCAGATAAAATTGAAAAGGACAGTATGGGAAACTTGATTGCTACAAAAAAAGGTGAAAAGAAGGCCCCTACTGTAATGCTTGCAGCACACATGGATGAAATCGGATTGATGGTAAGATACATTGATGATAATGGATTTATTAAATTTTCAACTATTGGTGGAATCAACGATCAGATGTTAATGAACCAGACAGTAACTGTTCATTCATCCGTTGGCGAACCTGTTGTTGGTGTAATCGGTTCAAAGCCGCCTCACGTAACAACCGCAGAAGAGAAAAACAAAGTCGTCAAGTCTGATGACATGTTTATCGACATCGGTGCAAAAGACAAGGAAGAAGCAGAAAAGATGGTCAGAATTGGAGATAAGATGACCTTCAATTCATTATTTGTCGAATATCCTAGCAATTTGATTATGGGTAAGGCTTTAGATAACCGTGTCGGCTGTTATGTAATGATTGAAGTTTTAAAAAGAGTAAATACAAGAGCTACCGTTTATGGCGTAGGTACCGTACAGGAAGAAGTCGGCCTTAAGGGAGCAAAAACATCATCATTCAAATTGAATCCTGATTTGGCTATTGCTCTTGATGTAACATTATCAGGAGACCACCCTGGAATCAAACCTGAAGAGGCACCTGTTGTAATGGGAAAAGGTCCTGCAATCATCTTGGCAGATGCAAGCGGAAGGGGAATTTTAACCCAGCAATCCGTAAAGGACATGCTCATTAATGCAGGTGATGAAAACGACATTCCATACCAATTGGAAGTCAGTGACGGCGGAACTACTGATGGTACTGCAATTCACTTGACCCGTGAAGGAATTCCAACCGGTGTTTTATCTGTCCCTACCCGTTATATACACACTCCTGTAAGTGTATGCAGTATGGATGATATTGAATCAACAATTAAATTAATTACTGAAGCTATAAACAAATTATAGCTTTTAAATTTTCTTTTTTTTTTAAAAAATAGTTGGATAGATTATTTGAATCTATCGTCTGACTTTTGTGATTTTGCCTTTTGGTGCTTGGTTTCAAACCAACCTATTTTTAGCTCGTCAATTGTATCTTCATACAATTGTGGAACATAGGGTTTGATGTCTAAAAGTGGTGTTCCATCCAAGATATCGACATTTTCGACATGGACAGTATTGCCTTCAACTTTATCTACCTTAACAACACTCATTCCGATACGGTTCGGTCTTTTTGGAGATCTTGTTGCGAAGACTCCATGTGTGTCATTGTCCATGAATGGCTTGACTTCAAGCATATACCCCTCTACTTTGTGAAGCAAATAAATTAAATGAATGTGTGAAAATCCGTCGAGGTCCTTAAGGCCGTCAACATATTTATCTTTAATTTCTATTGTTCCCTTTATTCCCTTTGCACCTGTTGGCTGAATTGGCATACCTTCGATTTCTGTAAATTCGGTGTGAATAGTACCAATTGATTCTAATTCGATATTCATACTTTTATTTTTCGTTTTGTTTTTTAATATAATTTTTCTTTTTTTCTTTTAATTTAGAAGTAACTATAGTTATATTAATATTTAATTTATGAATTTCGATATTTTTAATAAATAAAGAATAATATGTTTTTTATTATTATAAATATAATTATAAATCTATTATATTATTATTTAGAAATTATTTATGGTTTATTTAACAAATTATTGTATTTTTATAGAAGTTATTATATAAAATTATGTAGTATATTTTCGATATGAAGCATTTTCGGTAATCGATTTAAAAATTCTTTATTTGTTAAAAAACGAAACATTTATATACAATTCGATATAACTTATTATTATCAAAGTAAAAATGATGTGAAATTATGAAACTTAGTGCAAGAAATCAATTAAAAGGTAAAATAACTAATGTAGACAAAGGTGCCGTAATGGCAAACATTAAAATCGAAGTAACTGAACCAAACACTATCACTGCAGTAATTACTAAAGAATCCGCTGAAAAATTAGGCTTATCCGAAGGTGACGATGTTACTGCTATTATCAAATCCACTGAAGTTATCATTGGAAAATAAATTTATTTGTTAGGATGTGAAAGGAATGCAACTTAGTGCAAGAAATCAATTAAAAGGTAAAGTAACTGGTGTCGATCTTGGTGCCGTAATGGCAAACATTAAAATCGAAGTAAGTGAACCTAATGTTATCACTGCTGTAATTACTAAAGAGTCTGCTGAAAAATTAGGTTTGGCTGAAGGCGATGATGTTACTGCTATCATCAAATCTACTGAAGTAATCATCGGAAAATAAATGAGGTGTAAGAATGCAACTTAGTGGAAGAAATCAATTAAAAGGTAAAGTTACCAGTGTCGATCTTGGTGCCGTAATGGCTAATATCAAAATTGAAGTAAGTGAACCTAATGTTATCACTGCTGTAATTACTAAAGAGTCTGCTGAAAAATTAGGTTTGGCTGAAGGTGACGATGTTACTGCTATCATCAAATCTACTGAAGTAATTGTCGGAAAATAAGTTTAGGAATGATTGGGATTAATATCCCATTAATCCTAATAATATTAAAATTATAAATATAACAATCCCTGCTTTTAATAATGTTTTTAAGTTTTTAATTATCGCATAGATTATTAAAAACAGAAGTATAATCCTTAAGATAAAAAAGAAAGATATCAAGATTTATCCTCCCGCAAGAATGGTCTTTGTACCCTCTTTGGAAATTTCCTCTTTTTTAAATTCAACGTCATATTTTACAGTTTCAATGACTTCTTTTAATGCCTCAAGAGTTTCTCCTCTGTGATTGCCTAAAACTGCAACTAAAAACAACATGTCTCCGGTGTAGAACTCACCGATATAATGGATGACGGATATTTCATGAACATTATATTTTATTTTAGCGTTTGCAACGATTTTTTCGATTTCGCTTTGGGTCTTTTCTTTGTCAGGGGTGGTTAATATTAATTTTTCCAAATTCATGTTTTCTTCTTTTCCACGAACAATTCCTTCAAAAGTAAAAATAGCGCCTGAATAATCAATTTTGTTGCTTTTTTTCAAATCTGCTATTAAATCAGCCATTGTTACTTTGTCTTCTTTTGCTTCTATTACTCTTACAACCATATTTTCATCTCCATTATAACTATGGATAACATTAATATAAATAACTATTGTTATATTTCACTAATCTCTTTGATTGATAAATTTTTAATTCTCTCAACACCTTTTATTTCATTGATAACATCTGCTGTGGCATTTGGAACCAACTCTTGCCAGTTTCCATCTTCCAAAATTCTTTTTCTCACTTCGGTTCCGGACAAATGCAAGCGATCATAAAGAGGAGGTTGTCTGACTTCAAAGCCTTCCTCTGAAAAGAGCTGCTTTACAAGTGGGTTTCCGGAATAAACGATGGAAAACGGTGGAGTTAGCATCTTCACATGTGAAACCCAAATTGCATTAAAATTGATATCCTGCATTGGGATAATGTAATACCTGGAAGGGTCGATGCCCGCTTCAAACAAAGCATGAGAAATCATAACAACTCTTTCACCGGCAGTGAAGGGATCTTTTGATTCATGGCTGAGCTGTGCGCTGCCAATGCCGATAATAATTTCATCCACTTCTTCCAAAATCTGCTTTATAACTTGCATATGTCCATTATGAATAGGTTGCATTCTTCCAATCAAAATTCCACGAGTTTTATCCATAATATCACTTGATTAAGGTTCTAGTTCATCTAAACTTTTTATTAATTTATCTGCATGTTGCTGTTTCTGCGCTAAGGAATCGGTAATTGAAGTTTCCATAAGCAATGTGTTAATTCCTTTTCCTGCTATAGGTATTGTGACCTTTTCTGGACTTGTTCCTTCGCTGAACTGATAATCGACAAGGCCTACATCACCGGATAGCTTTGAGATGTATGAATCGATTTTATCGGTTTTGTTGGATAGGCTGAATATGAAGTTTGAATATTCATAATCAGGGTTTATCTCATGAACGTCAACTACGATAAACGGTTTGTCTTTAGCAATGTTTGGAACAATATATTCGTTAGCCAGCTCTTCACCGGCAGGTCTTGTATCTTCACGTGTAGTGAGATTGTCAATTGTTTTAACGTAATAAATAACGTATTTTTTAGTGAGATTCTGTGTTCCGTTTTCACCAGTGATGTTGTATATAGTATTGTTGACGGCCTCATGAATTTCATGTTCTCTCGGATGAACTCCAAGAATAAGCCCAACAGTTTCATTGGAAGACATATTGCCGGCTTCAATTTTATAAACAGTTCCATTAGCATTTTTTCCAACAGCAGTCATATTGTAAACATTGTTAGGGGTTTCAAATACTGAAGTTAGAATAATTGCTAAGTTAAATATTACAATCAGTATCAGAACTGCTAGTAATATCTGATATTGCTTTTTCTTATTCATAATTTAACCTTATTAAACTGTTTTAATAATTAAATATCTAACTAAACTATATTAAATACTTTTTACTTATAGTATATTAATAGAATTAAGGAGTTTTCTTAATGGATGATAAAAAGATTATAATTATTTTGGTAGCTATCGTGGCTGTTATTGCAATCGTTGGCTTTGCTTTCTTTTCAGGCATGCTTGGTGGCAATAATTCAGATTTAGGATCTACACATTTCAAGACAAAGTTCATGGAAGGGGATTTCGTCGGAAATGTAACATTGGCTAACGACAAAGAGAAATTCATGCATTCCTACGAAGACAAGGAGCATAAGATTACATACAACATTTCCACTGTAGACAATTCAACAGCTTTGATGGAAATCTATGAGGTTCAAGGCGTTACAAATCCGGAAGAGAGAACAATCAACGGCAATGACTGGAACATTTACTTCACACAGGCCATTCCGGGCAATGATACAAAATCCAATGACAACAATACAATGAATATCATCATTGCACAATCCCAAGTTAAAAAAGAGGGATACCTGATTTACATGATTGTGGACGGTAAATCTGATGTCAACTCAACAGGAAATACATTTGGCCAGTCATACACTGATTACATGCAGCCATTGCTTGAAAGCATAACTCTTAAGAAAATGAGTGGTGTTCCTCATATTTATGATGAATTTGGCCTTACCGAAGAGCAGTTTGCTCAGCAAATGGATCTCATTCATCAGTATAAGGCAGGAAACACTTCTGCATTAGGTGGGTCTCAATAAATGAAAATTACAGTTTTTCATGCAGATGAGTGCGACAGAAAAAAATGCACTTCCATCAAGATGGAAAAGCAAGGCAAATGTAGGCTGGTCTATGATTTGAATAAGATTCCTGGCGGTGCAATTGTTCTAAACCCATATGCTGAAAAGGCTGTATCATATGAAGACTACAGATATGTGCATAGGAGAGGAATTGTAGGTTTGGACTGTTCATGGAATGAAGTGTCCAAATCCAAAAAATTCTTTTCACTATCCAAATATCACAGATCACTTCCATTTTTGATTGCAACAAATCCTGTCAATTATGGAAAAGCCTGTATTTTATCAACTGTTGAAGCTATTGCCGCAACTTTGTATATTACTCGCTTTAAGGATGAAGCCCGTGAGCTTATGGACGGTTTTAAATGGGGCCATACCTTTTTAGAATTGAATCATGAATTGCTTGAGGCATACAGTGAAGTGGATACCAGTGCTGAAGTTGTTAAGGTTCAAAATGATTTTTTACAGGACCATGAAAAGGATGATGATTAATCAAATTCAAAAGTTCATTATTAAGATTAATGAGGATTTAATCATTATTTTTAAGGTTTTTACTAAACATTTAAATACTATTAAGTTAAAATAATTAATTAATAGTTATGAACACTGGAATATTACTTTTTATTTCATAACAGTTTATTATTATTAATTTTCATGATTATAGGAGGAGTTATTAATGGCAAGATTCGAAGAAGCAGAAAACAGAATGTTCAATGTAAAAATCTGCTTAAAATGTAA
>JAUNXN010000075.1 GCA_030539795.1 Methanobrevibacter sp. | reverse complement strand
AAATAGTTATCGATGAAGATTTACAAGTAACTCAAGATGATGAGTTAGAATTAACTCAAAAAGATAACCTATCTGCAACATATGCTGTAAAAGGATCTTCTTTTGAAGACATCCAAAATAAGATTAATAGCGCTAGTTCTGGAGATATAGTAACTCTTTCTGGAAATTACAGTGGAAGTGGTTCACATATTAAAATTGATAAGTCATTAACTATTGAAGGTAATGGCGCAACCCTCGATGCTAAAGGATTGTCAAAAATATTTGAAATTACAGGCAAGGGTGTTGCAATTAATAATATAAATTTTAAAAATGGCCATAGTGCTTCTGCGGGCGCTATAGATTGGTGGGGTGGAGGATCCAATGGTCTTTTAACAAATTGTAACTTTATTAATTGTACTGCTAATTTTAATGCCGGAGCGGTTTATTTCTGTGATAATTCATTAACCATGTATAACTGTAAATTTTATGATAATTCAGCTTTTAAGGGCGGTGCAGTTTATGTTTCCGGTGATAATTGTATTGTTGAAAGTTGTGAATTTTATTCAAATTTAATTAATATAAATCCTGGCAGCAGTATTCTTGCAGCCGGTGCGGCAATATGTTGTGAAGGCGAAAATATAGTTATTGATAATTGTATTTTTGCATATAATGATGTGAATGGTGAAATCTCTTATAATTATAATTATTTGGATGATTTTGAAGATAAATATGGTATGGGAATAAGAATTATGGACAATAATAATAACTTATCTAACATTCTGATTTCCAATAGCATATTCAATAATGCTCTTACTTTTTATCTATTTTACTCCAATAATCCTGATAACACATATATAAACAATTATTCCAGCAATATTCTTTCAAATAATAGATATTATTTGGCCTATGATACTTGTAGTTTTAATAATGAGTCTTATGGGGGAATTGGAATTTCTGAAAATTATTCTGATGTTAAATTCACAAAAACATCTATTTCAGTTCCAAATATGACTTATGAGAAGGGTAAATCTGTAAATATTGCAGCTTCAATAAAAACTGATAACGGCGCTGAAGTAACTCAAGGTAAAGTATTATTCTCTGTTAATGGAAAATATTATATTTCAAACGTGGAAAATGGAAAAGCAAGTATAACTTTGATTTTAGATGATTCTAAAAATGTTATTAATTGTTTTGCAATATATATTCCGGGATTTTCAACAGAAACATTTTATGGGAAATCCATGACTAATTTTAATGTAATGATGAAGTCAACAACTGAATTAATCGCTTCTAAAGTTACTGCAACCTATGGCGTTTCAAAAAATCTTGTAGTCACACTTAAAGATGGAAATGGAAATATCTTAAAATCTAAAAAAGTCACAATCAATGTTGGAACAATATCCAAAACATTAACTACCAACGATAAAGGACAAGTTTCTGTCAATATTGCAAGTTTGGTTCCTAAAACTTATACTGCAGCAATCAGCTTTGCAGGAGATGATAATTATATTAAATCATCAACAACTGCTAATGTTATAGTAAAAAAGGCAACACCAAAACTGACTGCAAAAGCAAAAACATTCAAAAAATCAGTGAAAACAAAAAAATACATCGTAACACTAAAAAACAACAAGAACAAAGCATTGAACAAAGTAAAACTTTCCTTAACAGTCAAAGGTAAAACATACTATGCAACAACCAACAAATATGGTAAAGCAACATTCAAAATCACCAAATTAACGAAAAAAGGAAAACACACTGCAACAATAAAATTCAAAGGCAGCAAATACTACAATGCAAAAACAGCAAAACCAAAAATAACAATTAAGTAGATGCAGGAGCATCTACACTTTTTTTTATTATTTATGATTCGTCATCTGAATGAAGTTAATAGGCATTCTTGACAATATTTGTGTCTGCATAATGAAAACATGATTTATGCTAACTTTTATAAAAATTTTTAATTAGATTAATGAATAGATTATAATATTGATAATGAAAATTATTATGGGTGATAAAATGGCTATTGATTTGACAGATATTGGAATTGAAGAAGGGCAGAAATATGAAGGGATTTACACCACCATGAGCAAGGACGGTGTAAAAAATGCAGCACCAATAGGAATTGTATGCAAAGGCAAGGACAAACTTGGATGCAGATTATTTGTCGGCACCACAACCCTGAAAAACATTATGGAAACACGGAAATATGTTGTAAATATTACTTTTGACCCTATAAATTTTGTAAATTCAACCATAGGAAACTTGGATATTGAAGAATTTACTGATGATGAGGACATTGCAATATTAAAAAATGCAGAAGCATATGTCATTTGTGATGTCACAGACATTAGAAAAATGGATCCGATTAAAGACCATGTAACATCAAATGGAGAAGCTTATATCATAAGCAGTGACGTTGTAGAAATCGTCAAAAACCATCCATGTGCAAAGGCTTTAAACAGAGGAGTATTCGCGCTTCTGGAATGCCTTACAAACTATACCCGACTTGACCTTGTAAGTAAGGAACAGCAGGATTATTTTGTAGGAAGGTTTAATGAAAACAATCGTATGATTAAGAGGGTTTCCGGCGAGGATACGATAAAAGCCATGGAAATTCTTAAAAACAGCATGATAGAAAAGGGTTTCGACGTTGAATAGAACCCCAATCCCTTTAATTCTAGTTGAACCCATGGGTCAGTGCTGAAACCAAAATTAATAGAAACTGAACCTAATTGGATGATTCGCTCCAGTCATCACACTTATCATCCATTTTAACTAATTTTTCATGGAATATGCAGTAGTATTGGGTGCAAAGGCCAATATCAAATTCCACATGTTTGCAGTTATAGCATTCTTTCTCATCAGTGATATTACCCAAAAAAATCATCCTTTCTTTAAAAATTAAAAAAAATAGAATTAGAACTAAAAAAATGTTTGATTAATAAAGTATTGACTTAGAATACTTCAATTAATCAATATTGAATTTTACATTACTATCTTTTAGAACAAGCCGCACTATAAAGTTACGCCCATTTCTAATTGTTCAGTCAATTCTTTGTATCTGTTACGGATAGTTACTTCAGTAACTCCCGCAATGTCAGCTACATCTCTTTGTGTTTTTCTCTCACCGAGTAAAACGGATGCAATATACAATGCAGCTGCAGCCACACCAGTAGGGCCTCTACCAGAGGTTAATCCTTTTTCCATTGCTTTTTCAATGATTTCAATAGCTTTGGATTGTGCTTCACCGGACAATCCTAACTCTGAAGCAAATCTTGGAACGTAATCGACTGGGGAAGTTGGTGGTAACTTGATGTTTAATTCACGGGTTAAGAATCTGTAAGTACGACCTACTTCTTTTTTAGTAACTCTAGATACTTCTGCAATTTCATCTAAAGTACGTGGAACGTTACAACGTCTGCATGCAGCGTATAATGATGCTGCTACAACTCCTTCAATACTCCTTCCTCTAATTAATTTGTTTTCAACTGCACTCCTATATACTACACTTGCAGCTTCTCTTACGCTTCTTGGAAGACCTAATCTTGAGGAGTCACGATCAAGTTCACTTAATGCGAATGCTAAGTTCCTTTCTGTAGCACCGGAAATTCTGATTTTTCTTTGCCATTTTCTTAATCTGTACCATTGAGCTCTGTTTCTTGCAGGAATATCACGACCGTAAATATCTTTGTTTCTCCAATCAATCATTGTACTTAATCCTTTATCGTGGATTGTGTATGTAATTGGAGCTCCTACTCTTGTACGTTTGTCTCTTTGTTCATGGTCGAATGCTCTCCATTCAGGACCCATATCAACGAGATTTTCATCGATAACTAATCCACAACGAGCACATACCACTTCTGCTCTTTCATAGTCACCAATTAATTCAGTAGAACCACATTCTGGACATACGGTTTGCCTGTCTTGATCAAATACATCATCTTGTACTTCGACTTTTGGAGTTCTTTTACGTCCTCTTGTTGGTACTTCTTCTACTTCTTGTGTCGTGGTCTCATCCTCCTTTTTCTAGATTTTTTGGAATTTTGTTTTGATACAAATAGTTTTTCACCACAGTTTTTAGCAATTTCATCCCTATTTGCTGATTTGAATAATCTAATAGAGATATAGGGCTGCTTTGTTGGCCCGAATACATAGCCCACCCTACCTATTTTCTTTTTATTACTGTCAAAGACAATTGCACCTGGTGAAGGTGTTTTGGTAGATCGAGCTATTAATTTTCCAGAGTTTGCAATATGCAAACTTTTACCTAATAATTTCATAAAATCAAACTTAAAATCAAATCTGTATCATTTATATATTAAAAGAAAGTAGTATATAAAGGTATCGATACCTTTATATATAAATATTGTTTTGTATTAAAAAGGTTTTCTATTTGAGTCCAACTATCTGAGCAAGGGTTCTGCCGCTTGCAATATCATCTATTATCTTTGACTCCTTAACCTTTACGGCCAATGTTGCAATCATTGTTTTGGTGAACAGTTCCTTAGGTATTACAACAACGCCGTTCTCATCGCCGAAAAAGAAATCTCCGGGATTGATTATCTCATCTTCAACTTCAATCGGCTCATTTAAACTGCCCAAACCTAAAGCAGATCCCGCATTTGGACAGAAATCACATGCAAAAACAGGATAATCCATGTATAAGAGAGCATCCAAATCACGGGCGCATCCATATATTACAGTCGCTTTGATTCCGTTGTCTCTTGCACATGTTGAAGCAAGCTCCCCCCAAATTGCCTTATCCATGCCGTTTACCTTGAAAAACAATATGTCGCCATCACCGGCTTCATCAATTGCAATTGCTGAGGTTCCCCAATCGTCGTCTGCAGTTTCGGCCGTGAAGATTTTACCGAAAACCTTCTGGTTATTTACCGGCTTTATTGAGTTGAAAGTTCCCGGCCTTCTTGAAATAGAGTTATACGCATCTGAAACCTGACATGCTGAAACCTTATCCAATAGGGAATGCAAATTGATGTATTCCTCATAATTATTGCCATTAAATGTCAAATCATCAATCGTAACATTATCCAAGTTGATTTTTTCTACATCAATACGTTTGTTTAAATTTTTGTTTTTATTTAAAACATCTTTCGGACTTATTGACATAACTTCACCAAATTTTTTCACTGATTAGTATAGTCTTTTACTTAATGTTTTTTGCATTTTGTAAAATTATTCTTGGGCTGTTACACTTTTTGTTTGTGTAAGGTTTTACCAAGCTATCCCTCGCTGACTTACGAGTTCATTATATAATTATGTTTATATTGTCTGTTTGTATTTAATTTTTATTGCTTCGTTTAGTATGTTTATTGCTGCGTTGGTGTCTCTGTGGTGGTGTGTTCCGCATGAGGGGCATGTCCATTGGCGAATGTCGAGAGTTATGTTGTCGTTTCGATATCCGCAGATGTTGCATGTTTTTGTAGACGGATAAAATCTGTCGATTTGTATGAATGTTTTCCCATACCATTCTGATTTGTATTTTAACATATTTACCAGTTTGTATAGGCTTATTCTTTGTAGTTTTGGTGCCCATCTTTGGTTTTGAAACATTCCTTTTATATTCAGGTTTTCCATTGCGATTATGTCGTATTTTTCGACTAGGTATTTGCTTAGTTGGTGGTAGGCGTTTTGTATTTTGTTGTTTTTCTTGTCTTGCCATTTGTGGTATTTTCGGAGTGTTTTTTGATAGTTTTTGCTCATGTATTTTTGTCTGGATAATTTTTTCTGGTATTTTCGAATCATTGCATCTTCTTTTTTCAGGTCAAGATTGACTATCTCTTGCCCGTTGGAAAGTGTTGCTAAATTCTTCAATCCCAAATCAATACCTATATCCTCACCAGTCTTTTCTAACTCCTCCAAAGTAGTGGTTATGTTAACTATTGCATAATACTTGCCATTTTCTCTTTTAACGGTAACGTTGTTGATTTTACTATTTTTTAGTAATTTTTTATATTTTGAGCTTGTTCTGTAGTGGACGTATCCTAATTTGGCCAGGCGTATGCGCCTATTGGTTATTCTAATGTTATTTCCATTTTTTTGTATTCTAAAAGATTGCCGTAAATCCTTTTTGGATTTGAATTTAGGATAACCAGATCCTTCTTTAAAGAATTTATTAAACGCATTGACTAAATCACGGAAAACCTGCTGCTGACTGGTGGACTCTCCTTCGCGTAAAAAAGCATTTTCCTGCTTTAACATTTTCAACATAGCATTAAAATTACGAATATTCGGACATAACGGACAACCATTAAAACTAAACAACATATATAAGTTAATATACATGGCTAGCATATTGTTCCATAGAAACCTGGCATTACCCATATTTTGCTCCAAAACATGACCCATAGCCTCATCAGGAAGAATCACCAACTTCAAACCCATATTAACAACTTTACCCATAATATAAACACCAACAACCAATATTTTCATTATTCAGAAAAATAGAATAATAAAATCTTTCAATAAACATTATTTTTTTCAATGTATAATGAAACACAATAGAATCATGAATACTATAAAATTAGTACATAATAATATTAAAAAATAAACCGAGAGCATTTGAAAAGTAATATCCCATTCCACACTTCAACACTAAATATCGAATGGTAAAAACTTTTGGAATATACTACATTTTATATATTAGTTTTACCAATAATTATAATTATAGTATTATTAAAATACTTGACATTATTATATACTCAAATGAGTTATTTACATTATCATTATTATAATTATTATTAATTAATTCAAAGACAGGAGCAAATCAATTATTAAGGAAAAATAAAGGTTAAAAAGTTTATATAGTTTCAAATAATCAATTAGTATTAGAAAATAGTAAACCCTTAATAGAAGCACTGTCTAAATGTATTGGCTCTTTTTTTAGTGTATGATAGGTCTTACAGACTGACGAATTACATATGTTTATCGTATAATTTATGCAAATTTACCTACTAAAAATATGATTAATTTTTAGAATTACATAAATTATCCCGATTAATAAGCTTAGGAGGCTTAAAAATGGGAAAAGGTGAAGAATTAACTACAACAAAATACTTAATCCATGCTCAAATTACAGCTAATGGTATTGTTGAAAAACCAGATGTTGTTGGCGCTGTATTTGGGCAAACTGAAGGTTTACTCAGTAATGACTTAGATTTAAGAGAACTTCAAAGAACTGGAAGAATCGGAAGAATCCAAGTTAACATCCACTCAAACAGTGGAAGAGCAAAAGGTGAAATCGTAATTCCTTCCAGTTTAGACAGGGTAGAAACCGCCATACTCGCAGCATCTCTTGAAACAATCAATCGTGTAGGTCCCTGTGAAGCGGAAATTCAAACTACAAAAGTTGAAGACGTAAGGGCCGTTAAAAGAGAGCAAGTTGTTAACCGTGCTAAAGAAATCTACAAGAAAATGGTTGAAAGTGTCGGTCCAACCAGCATGAGAATGATTGAAGAAGTAAGGGAAGCAATG
>JAUNXN010000010.1 GCA_030539795.1 Methanobrevibacter sp. | reverse complement strand
TTGGCATTTAAAGATTATTTTAGATTTAATAAAGATAATACAACATTCATTTTTGTAGGTGGGAAAGGAGGTGTTGGAAAAACTTCTGTTTCATCTGCTACAGCATTATGGTTAGCTGAACAGGGCAAAAAAACCTTAATTGTATCAACAGATCCTGCACATTCCTTATCCGATTCACTTGAAGTGCCGATTGGAAGTTATCCTCGCGAAATAAAAACCAATTTGTTTGCTGTTGAAATAGACCCTGAAGTTGCAATGGCTCAAAAACAAGCACAATTGGAAGCTCAAAAAGCAGCAAATCCAGAAGATGCTGGTGGTTTGTTTGGAATGGATTTCCTATCCGACCAATTAGACATGGCATCATCTTCTCCGGGTGCTGATGAAGCTGCTGCATTTGAATTGTTCATGGGCGTAATGAACTCAGATGAATATGATGTTGTTGTATTTGATACAGCTCCAACAGGACACACTTTAAGATTATTGTCTTTCCCTGAAGTAATGGACTCTTGGGTGGGCAAAATGATGATGCTTAAAGCGAAATTAGGCACTGCAACAAATGCTTTGAAAAAAATCATGCCATTCATGGATGCTGTTGATGATCCTCAAACTTCTGAAGATTTAAAAAGGACTAAAGAAGAACTTGACAAGGCAAAAGCTATTTTGTCAGACCCTGATAGAACCACCTTTAAGATGGTTGTAATCCCTGAGGAAATGTCAATTTATGAATCAGAAAGGGCTTTAGAGGCGCTAGGCAAATATGACATCACTGTTGACAGCGTTATTGTAAATCAGGTAATGCCTGATATCTGCGACTGTGATTTCTGCCACTCAAGACATAAGTTGCAGCAAAAACGTTTAGCTTTAATCGACCAAAAGTTCCCAGACCAACACATCGCCGAGATTCCATTGTTTAAGGATGAGGTTAAAGGTCAAGAGAAGCTATTGAAATTGGCTCATATCCTCTATGATGGCGAAGACAACGATGAAGTTGTCCAGGATGCTATCCAGTTATAAAAAATTAAAAATAAGTTAAAATAATCATTATTTTAACTTTAATCTTCTTTTTTGAAAAATTCCTGACAAAATGGAATTAGAAACAGTAAAAAGAGTATTACTATAGTTATTGAATGAAATTTCATTGTTATTATTTCATAAATTATAACAATAACGAATAAAATGTCAAGAATTTGAATTAACAAGTTCTGTTTTCTAAATTTTTCAATCAATCCCATTTTTATCAACCTTTCCAACTTTTATCCCAGTATTTTGTGGGCATGCTGAATGGCGTCCATGTGTCTTCACAGAAATACTTGTAGGTTTCCTGCTTTGTTAGCTGTTTTGTTTTTCCATTGCTGATGTAAATTGCATTATTCCTGTCCAAGGTCAAATCGTTATTGATTTTAACTTCAATATAGTCAGTTCCGCCTTTTTTATTGGGGATATTGTATATTTTCTTTCCTTGCAGATAGCCAGGTCGTGTAAAAGTAACCTTGTCCATCAGTTCATGCCAATCGTTTGCATCGTTCATGTCCCTATATTTGACCCCAACGGTTTGGGTCAATGCCATAGTAGCAAATAAACCTAATCCTAAGGAAGTTACTCCAGTTGAGGCCTTTTTAAGGATTGCAGTTAAGACACTATAAGCTATTAGGCTTAAAGGGTGTATCTTCCCGAATTCGTCAGATAATAGGTAGGTGGTAGGTGAAGAGGATTTCAATGTTTCTTTAATTCCTTTGATGATGTCGTTTGGAATTATTCCAACACTGCAACAGTCTTTGGTTGTGGAAATTGCAGACCCTTTATAGGTGTCATTCCCATTTTTAACAATCGCGCTGACTATTCCAGTTTTTATATCCATTACCATCGCCGATTCACTTTCGTCTTCGGTAAATAAATACAGCAAATCGCCTAATTGGACAAGGCTGAAATTATTTTTTTTAATTGCGCTGTAAATGCAGTCTAGAGAATTTATTTTAGTCTCTCCAAACCTTTTTGATACTTTATCCAGGGAATAATCTTCCAAACACGGCAAATAAATTGAGTTCATCATTCTAAATAAGATGATGTTTTTAACATCGTTCCCGGTCACGCTCATGCCCATATCCGCATTTAAAATATCTAAATAAGTGTCTTTGAGATTTATTCCTCCCAAAATGGTTGAGGTACTCTCCCTTTTCCATTTAACATTAAAGTCTTTGGCATGTTTGTCTGCAAGCTCATCAGCAAGCCAAGCGGTTTCAAGGCAGGCCAAATGCATTCCATAAACGTTCATCACCCCAAATCTATTCAAGTAATCGGAACTTTTTGAAACCCATCTTTCTAATATCTCCCGTGTTATCTTTTCATTGATGATGCTGAATGACTGGAGGACTTCAAAGCCCATAGCATTTCTATAGTTTTCGCTTAGACCATAGCTTATTGTTTCGCTTTTTTCCAGTTCATCTTTGCCGTTAATTTTAAATTTGGTTATGATGTCCTCTTTTGATGGATAACCGACAATATAATTTCCAAAATAGCTGAAGGTCACGGAAGTGTCGGTATTTGTAAACTTTATTGATTTGGCGTTATGTTTTGTTATCTCATCATAGCTTTTGTAGTTAAAGTCATAGATGCTTTTTCCATAAAATTTTGATAAGCTATACTTCAGTCCCAACTCGTCATAGCCCTGTGTTTGGAAGCTGATTTTGGCGGTTATCTCATCTCCTTCCATATATGTTAATGTTTCACTGTTGTCCAATCCTTTGCTTGCATAAAATCCGAATAGGGCAACATTGTCTTTGCTTTTGCTTTGATAGTCAATTTGTGTGTAGTTAGCTATTCTAGTAATGATGATTCCATCTTTTTTTAAGTTGGCTTTCTTTGCATCGCTTTTGATTCCGCTTCCGTCAAATGGTATCAGATAACTTTTATATCCAAGCAGTGTCGAATTTATTCCGCTGATTCTAACTGTTGAAAATGTATAGCGTTTGCTTCCGATTTGAATTCTAAACACTTCATTTTTTGGCATTTTTATGATTCCTTTAGCTCCAGTTTTTAAGGAGTAAACTGAATTGTAATAAACGTAATCGGTTGTAACATTAACATAATTGGGAATCAATGTTGAGTGCATGAATTCGCTGCTTTTAACGCTTTTGATGATTCGGATTTTGTTCGTATTTTTAAGACCGTTGTATTCTGTTGTTATTTTATGGGTTCCCGCATCCAAATTGATGTCCAATGTTGCAATGCCGCTTTTATTGGTTTTTTTGCTATAGGTTTTTCCGTCAATCGTAAATGTTACCTTCTTATTGGGGGAAGCTTTCCCGTTGCTGTTTAAAATTTTAACGCTGAATTTGCCGGTGTTGGCCCCATTAATAGTCAGGTCTTTTGTTTCAATAAGTGATTTGACTGTAACAGTTTTACTTACGGTCTCTGATGTTTTGGGGTTTGTTAAAAAAATGGAATACTTTCCGGGCTTTAAATTAATTGCTAATTTTCCAACACCTTTGGCATTGGTTTTGATGGAATACTCCTTATTGTTGATTTTAAATTTGGTGGTCGTGTTTTTCAGCAGTCTTCCCTTTTGATTATAAAATGTCGAATAATACGAAGCCTTATTTGTATAGTATTTTGTAAAATCGCTGCATTTTATAGTGCTCTTTACGGTGATGTTGCTTTTTTTGGATATTGCATCGTATTTGCTTGTGGCTTGAAATTTTGTTAATATGATATAATTTCCGCTTTTCAGATTTATATCAAGCGAAGCGACTCCCTTGTTGTCCGTTTTTTTAATGTAGCTTTTACCGTGCACTGTGAAATTGATCTTTGCTTTTGTTATGGGTTTTTTATTTTTGTCTTTTAGGGTTACTTTGAATTTGCTTCCGTCTTTATAATGCATTTTCAAATCAGGGGCATCCAGCAGAACCTTCTCTTTTTTGGTTGTGGCTTTGGAGGAAACTCCTAATTTCTCAACGTCATTTTCTACGCTTAATTTACATAAATCCTGATTTGGATCAGGGTGTGGCATGTTCATTATAGTTTCATTCTCATTGTTTGCCGCCGAAACGGCTGTAATCAAAAAAAGAAGTAAGAGAATGAAACACATGGTGTTTATTTTCCTGTTCATAATATCTACCTTAATGTCAATTTTGGTTAAATCAACGATTAAAGTATGATATCACGATTATTTAAACTTTATTTTTAAAAATAAATAGTAAATGACTTTAAAAATGAATTTTAAGCATAAATTGTTCTATTTGATGACCATAATGCACATATAGGTAAATTCGCTTTGAGCAATCTCTTTCAAATTCGCTTCAACAATTCTTTCATCGGGATAGCTTAGTCTTTCGCAGACTGTAACTTCGCGATTCTCGTCAACGCCATTGTCAATTAGGAATTGTGCCATGTCCTTTACTTTTCTTGAAGGAAGTGCAATTGTTGTTTTGCCGTTGTTGATGACTGGAAGGATGTCTTCTATATTTTCCCTTCCGTGGAATGTCATTACGTTGGCGCTGTCCCACTGGATATGGCATTTTGCAGCTGCAAGCTGAAGGGAGCTGATTCCCGGAATCACTTCAATGCTTTCTTTAGGAAATCCTTTTTCAGCTGATATTCTCAAAACAGTATTCAAGACGCCTGAAAAGCCAGGATCTCCTGTTGACAATATTGAAACGGTATTTCCATCGCAAGCTAATTCGACGCCTTCTTCGAGTTTGTCAAGCAGTTCCTTAACGTTGAATGCAATCTTGTTTTGAACGTCATCAAACAGTTCAATTGCACGTGTGCTTCCAACGGTATAGTCGCTGGCTTTAACTGTATCCACTGCTTTTTTAGTCAAATATTCGCTTGCGCCAGGGCCAATTCCAATAATATAAATTTTACCAGTCATTTTAATCATCAATATTTAAAGTTTCTTTAAACGTGTTTTTCAAAGCCGCTCTTGTTTCATCTGAATAGGTCTTGTTCTTTTCGTCTTCTAGGGTAAACATTGCCAACTCATAAACGATTCTGTTCATTGATTTGCCGTATTCGGTCAGATGATATTCTGTACTTACGGGGGTCGTATTCAACACGCGTTTTTCAATCAATCCATTTTCTTCCAGTTCCTTTAAGCAATTTGACAATACCTTATTGCTTAAATTTGGCTTGTCTTCCTGAAATTCCTTAAAATGTTTTTTGCCGAAAAACATGTCTCTGATAATTTGAATGCTCCATTTTTTGTTAATCAAATTTAGAGTTCTATCAACGGGACAGACGATTTTTTCAGGCTCCATATTTTTAAATTGTATTGAATCACTATTAATAGTTACTTTTTTGTTACGAGGTTTCCTTATGGTTACAAAAATCATTTAAATACCTAAAATCTATTATTAATTAACGTTTGAAGGAGGGATTAAAATAAACAGCGATGAACAACTGGATTTTCTAATAAACTATTTGATTGAAGAGAGAAATGAAGTTATTGATGTTCCTGATGATTATTCCGCCAAAAGAGATTTGTTTCGTGCATTGATGAATGTTAGGATGCCTCGGGAAGTGTCAGATGAATTCTTAAAAGTTCAGGACGAATTTTTAACTCATGAGACACAAAGCAAAAATCTCACTTCCATTGATGAGATTGAAGATGCTAAAGGCAAAATAATGCTTTGGCAGGGTGACATTACTACATTAAAGGTTGATGCGATTGTCAATGCGGCCAATTCAAAGTTGCTTGGATGTTTCATCCCTTTGCATAATTGCATTGATAATGTAATTCATTCATCCAGCGGAGTCCAGCTGAGGGAGGAATGCGATAGAGTGATGAAAAAGCAGGGTCATGATGAGGAAGTCGGCAATGCTAAAATCACCAGTGCCTATAATCTGCCGTCCAAATATGTTATTCACACTGTAGGTCCTGCAATCCCTCATGGATCTAAACCGTCTGGGGACGATTGTGATAAGTTGGCAAGCTGTTATAGGTCCTGTTTGGATGTTGCTGATGAGAATGGTCTTGAATCAATTGCATTCTGCAGCATTTCAACAGGCGTTTTTAATTTTCCACAGGAGTTGGCCTGCAGGATTGCAATTGAAACTGTTGAAGATTATTTGAAAACAAATGAAACCAGTTTAAAGCACGTGATTTTTGACGTGTTCAGCGATTCAAGTTATTTGATTTATAAAAGGGAGTTATTTACTGATTAATATGGATTTTGTAAGAAGATTAGATAATGCAAAAAAGGCTATTGACGATGCGGATTATATTTTGATTGGTGCAGGTGCAGGGTTTTCAGCAGCTGCAGGGATTGAATATTCGGGCAAGCGTTTTGATGATAATTTTCAGGATTTCATAGAAAAATATGGTGTTCAGGACATGTATTCGGCCACATTTTACCCGTATGAAACTCAAGAGGAAAAATGGGCTCATTGGATTCGTCATGTTTATGTAAATAGGTATTCTGTTGGAAAAACAAAGTTATATGGACAACTGCTTGAGTTGGTTAAGGACAAGGACTATTTTGTATTGACTACGAATGTGGAACACCAGTTCTGGATAAACGGTTTTGAGGATGAAAGGATTTTTGCAACTCAAGGGGACTATGGCCTGATGCAGTGTGAAAAGGCATGTCATAATAAGCTATATTCAAATGAAGAGCTGGTATTCGATGCCATCAATAAAATTGAGGATTGTAAGATTCCCTCTGATTTGGTTCCTAAATGCCCGGTATGCGGAGGCAATATGGAAATCAATGTGAGAAAAGACAATTTCTTTGTTGAGGATGAAAAATGGCATCAGATGTACAATAACTATTCCAATTATTTAAAAAGAGTCGATGGAAATATTGTGTTTTTGGAATTGGGTGTCGGATTCAATACTCCAGTCATCATCAGGTATCCATTTGAACAGATGACTTATGACAATCCGAATACAACATTAATCAGACTAAATAGAAGTTATCCTAATGCGATACCTCAAAATAAGGATAAAACAATAGGTTTTGATGAAGAAATTTCAGAAATATTCGATTATTGGCTTTCAAGATTTTAACTCTTCTATTTCTTTTTTTAAAAAGTTATAAATCGAAGAAGCGCCAATTAGCTCTCCAGGATCTTGCCAATCGGAAGGATATAGGATGAATGGTTTTGTTTGGTCTCCACCAAGACCTCCATGTGATCCGATTAATTCCTCAAATGCGCAGACTTCATTGTTTTTAGAGTCATAGAAACTGTTTACCATAATGTCCGGCATGTTATCAAATGAATTTTGACGTTTTAAATGCATGGCGGCATTTTTGCCGAAACCCACTAAAGGATTTGCACCAACGATTTTATCCGTGTCCAGGTAGTAGATTCCATTTTGGCCAATAACCATTCCTCCATTTGACATTGAATTCACTAAAACAAATCCGATGCCGGAATGTTTTACAAGTCCTGGAATCAAATCCGGGAACAGCATTACAATCTCTTCATAAGTTAGGCGTTGTTTCCATTGTGTTAGGTAGATTAAACCCAAGTTTCCAGATCCCAAAACAATCAATTCGGAATCTTGTGCTTTTTTGGTACTGTGTTCCACACTCTCATGGCCGGTAATGTATTCTAAACTATTTGAGTATTTTTCACGCAGATTGAGGTACTGTTTATTTTCGAAAAGTATGGCAGGCTTTTTGTTTTGAAAATCTTCTTTAATGTTTTGCAGAGAACCCCTATCTTCAAATAAATCGTCACGAATAAAACCCATCTTTTCTTTAATCTGCCTGATTTGTTTGTTCTCTGGAATTATCGCATCTCTAAAGTGGTCAATGTTATATTCTGTTTTAAACATTTTCAAATCGTCGGGAAGTAGTCTGCGCACATAATTACCCAATGATATTCCATATCTTTGCTTGAATGTTGCGCCATTTGATTGCCCATGGTCTGATAAGATTACTAATTCATAATCCCTGTCACTCATTTCAATGGCCGAAAGGATTTTTGGAAATTGCAGGTCTATTCTTTTCAATGCTCCCCAAACATCATTGTCCTGTACTCCGGAATGGTGGGCTATTTCATCATAACCCATGTATGTTGCATATGCGGTGTCGATATCACCGGTCAATATTTCGCTGGTTAAAACATCGGTTGTCACTTCTCTTAAAACCACATTAGCTCCGGCTCGAACTGCCGCATAAACGATTGTTCTTCTTAAACGGGGATGTATGTTTCTCAATAGATGTGTTATTTGTGATGTTAATTCGAGAATAATGTCCCATAAAAATAAGATGAATAACCTTTGGAAGTGGTATGAATCCAAAAATACGGCATTCAAGGTCTTATTGTAGATATTGGATAATCCATTTAATTTGGATGATGTTAATGTAGGAATCTTGCTGTCTCCAGAAAACATATTTGCAATGCTGATTCCATTTTTAAGCAAACCTTCTCCATTGCTTATTTTTTCTTCTATTTTTGGTGTATCGCTCAATTTTCCTGAAACAACAATTTTATTATCATTTTCTTTTTCAACCCATCTATATGCTACGATATTTTCATTATTTCCATGCAATATGCCTGCCTGGCTTGCACCGGTTTGTGAGGACAAGTCGGTTTCCCAACCTTTTAGTGTATGCGATTCATCTAAAAATTGTTTAATGTTTGGCATCACGCCTTTATCAATGGCCTTTTTTAGCGTATTTATTGAAAGGCCGTCAATTTCAAGCATAATCACGCCAGGGTATCTTTTTTTATAAGGTGTCTTTTGCTTTATGGCATATTCAAGAATGTTTTTCATATATCTGTCGTAGTAGCTGGTGTTGATAATGTTTGAAACTAATGTTGTAGCAATAGCCATCACAATCGGAACCTGCAGAATTCCATAAATGCCTGTTGAAACTCCAGGAACGAGTAATGACGCGATATAAAAGATAATGGAGTTGATAAAAAGTGATGCAATCCCAAAAGTAAAAATGATGATTTTCATGAAGAATCTTCTGAATATCGGCCACAATAATGCATTGACTATTGTAAATGCAATCACTATGATGATTGCATTATACCATGGACCGATTGTAAAGTCCGCACTGATATAGTCCACTGCATATATTGCGATAACATCGGCTATCGCAAATATTAATGTGGATATTATTGTTTTAAGAGATGAAATCAGCCTATTTTTTATCATTCTATCTTAATCTTTTGTTTTCTATTTGTTTTTAAGGTAATTATTGTTATTTCCGGCTTGCAATTGATTCTTATTCTAAATGAGTTTGTTCCAAGGCCTTTGCTTGTGTATTGAATCATATTGCCAACCTTATAAAGTCCAACAGGATATCTTCTTGAATCCGGGCCTCTGAAGGGAGTAGTTTCAAATTTTGGTATAATTAGCTGCCCTCCATGTGAGTGCCCTGAAATCTGCAAATCGAATTTTTTGGTTTTTGAGGATTCCTTTGCAAAATCAGGTTCATGAGCAAGTAAAATGCTTGGCGTATCCTCTCTCATTTTAGCCAATACCTTATCCAAATTGTCGGCGCACACAGTACAGCTGTCAACACCGCAGATATTAAGAAAGTCTCCATTTTTTTCAAGAGTATACACGTCATTGCTCAAATCAACTATTCCAGAGTTTTTAAATATTTCTCTGATTTTATCTTGGTCCATCCAATGGTCATGATTTCCCAAAACCCCAAATTTGCCGTATTCTGCTTTTAATTTTCTAAATGACTGTTCTAAGGATTCATCATATCCGTCTATGACATATGAAACATAATCTCCAGTTAATGTAATCAAGTCTATATTTAGGGTGTTTACGTAATCTATGAGTTCATCTAGATATTCTGGATTGATCCATTGGCCTAAATGGATATCGGTTAAATTTAAGATTCTGAAATTCTGAAAATTCCAACCTAAATTGTCCAGTTCAATATCAATTTCAACCAAATCGATATCCTCTTTGCAAAACTTTTTGTTTGGGAGTGAATAGGTCATGGCCTCTTGAATATCCTGTCTGATTTTCATGGCCTGTGGGCGTTCAACATCTTTATCTTTCATTAAATATTAATTAATTTCTGAAACTATTTATAATTTTAATAACAAACATTTAGATGATATTAAAGATTAAGTGATTATTATGCTTCAAATTGCAGTTTGTGGAAAACCAAATGTAGGAAAATCATCTTTTTTCAATTCAGCAACTGCATCTAGTGTAGAAATGGCAAACTATCCATTTACAACAATTGATGCAAATAAGGCGGTTGCTCATGTAATTAAGGATTGTCCATGTAAAGAGTTAGGAGTTACTTGCAATCCTCACAATTCAATTTGTAAAGACGGAAAAAGATTGCTTCCAATAGAATTGATAGATGTTGCAGGACTCGTTCCTGGAGCACATGAAGGAAAAGGATTAGGTAATAAGTTTTTAGATGATTTAATGCAAGCTAAGGTATTTATCAATGTTATTGATGCTTCAGGTTCAACAGATCTTGAAGGGAACCCTGTTGACCCTGGAAGCCATGATCCTCTTGAAGATTTGGAATTTTTGGAAAATGAGATTGTAATGTGGATGTACGGAATTTTATCAAGAAATTGGGTAAGGCTTGTAAGAAAGATTGGTGCTGAACACTTGGATGTTTCAAAAGTATTGTTTGACCAATTGTCCGGTACTGGAATAGCTATTGAAGACATTGTTGAAGCTAAAAGAAATGTCGAGCCGGACTTCAACAAATGGGAAGAAGAGGATTTAATTGAACTTACAAGAAACATTTTACACATTGCCAAACCGATGATGATTATTGCAAATAAGGCGGACCTGCCAACTTCTGCTGCAAATATCGAGAGGATTAAGGAAAAATATCCGAATGTAATTCCAACTTCAGCAGAATCTGAAATCGCTCTTGTCAGGGCTTCTGAAGCAGGCCTGATTTCATATGTTTCTGGTGATGACCACTTTGAGATATTGGAAGCGGATAAGCTAAATCCAAATCAGATTAAAGCGCTTGAATATATTCAAACCAATATTTTGGACAAATACGGCAGTACTGGAGTTCAGGATGCCTTGAATTACGGCATATTTGAATTGCTTGACAGAATAGTTGTTTATCCGGTTCAGGATGAACATAAATATACAGATCAAAAAGGCAATGTCTTGCCAGACGGATTTTTAGTTAAAAGAGGTTCAACTCCAAAACAGTTGGCTTATATCGTACACACTGATATCGGTGACAAGTTCATGCATGCGGTTGATGCAAGGTCAAACATGCGTGTAGCCAGCGACTATGAGCTAAAAGACGGCGACATTATCAGTATTGTAACAAGAGGATAATTTCCTCTGCTTTTTTTATTTTTAAGATTTTCATGGTTAAATTAACTAAAGACTTGAATGCTGAAGAATTTAAGGAATACTATTTTTTAAAAGAGGATTTGAAGGATTTTTGCAGGTCAGAAGGTTTGAAGGTCAGCGGAAGCAAGGAGGATTTGGAAAATCGGATTATCCATTATTTGTCCACCGGTGAGAAGTTAAATGAACCAAGAATCACACAATTTTCCAATGAATCAAAATCTGAAATTTCATTGGATTCAAGATTGGGCGAAAATTTCAAGTGCAGCGAAGATAAACGGACCTTTTTTGAAAAGGAGATAGGGTCTGGTTTCAAATTCAAGGTCAAATTTCAAAAATGGCTGAAATCTAATCCGGATAAGACTTATCGCGAAGCTATTGAAGCATATCATGAAATTCAAAGTTCAAAGGAAAAAACAAAAATTGATAAACAGTTTCAATATAATCAATACATACGGGATTTCTTTGAAGACAATGATGACAAATCATTGGATGATGCAATCAAATGCTGGAAATATAAAAAAAGTCTTAAAGGCCACAACAGATATGAAAAAAGTGATTTAAGGGCGTTATCATGAAAAAAGTAAAGATTACAGTTATGAGAAAAGTTAGACATGATGATCTGATTGAAAAATATGAAAATCCGTTGGAACATGAATGTGATGTTGAAGAGGGTCAGGTTTTCATTGCCAATGGTTGGGCAAAGCCGGATGATTTCTGCGATAGTGCATGGGAAAGTGTTTCACCATTTGTTTTGGCGCTGGCGAATGGGGCCAGTGACTTTTATGATGGGTGGATGAAAAATAAAAAATCAGCGATGATTTCATGCAATGACGGTTTTAGGCCTGTAAGCTTTCTTTTAGAAACTCTGGATGAAGATGCTGATTAATCATTTTTAAAAATAATATTTATTTTCCTTTGTAATGTTGATTTAAGGATTAATCAAAGGTTTTAAATACTTTAATAATCAACTATTAATTGATTTGGTAAAATTACCTTTTAAATTTGTTTTAAAGCAATTTTACACATTTAAAACAATATTTTTAATTGAAATAAATTTTGCAAGGTGATAACAATTTTTGATTGGTTAGAATTTAAAGAGATTGCTGATGAGTTATCAAATAATTTAAAAGAAGCAAATGCTCGTGCAGCTATAATATTATATTATTATTCAATATTTTCTGCCGTAAGGGATTATTTGATATATTTAAAACATCAATATCAGTTTAAGAATAATTATAAAATTCATGAAAGGGTTTGGAAATTTTTGTTATCTACAGAAGATGATAATGAAAATGAAATTGGCGAATTTTTACGTGAAGTTAGGGGTATTAGAAATCATGCAAATTATGATAATAAGTATGATTTTGATTATTTTTTAGAAGAGTTAATTAATATTCAATCTAAAATAAATAATATCGTTAGTTCAATTTTGTATTTAAGAGATAATCCGTATAGGGAGTTTTAATCATGAATGAATTAACTCAAGTGGACTTACTAAACAATGATTCAGCATTATTTAACATTGAATTAAATAATCTTAAGAAATTTTATACTTTTTATGATGAAAACGAAATTTGGAACTTTATTAAAATTCATCCGGGGATTATTGTTTTATTAAATGAATATGAAAAATATTTAAAAAAATATTTTTCTAATGCTGTCTTTGAACTTAGATTTGATGAAGATTGTTCGGGTACTTGGTTTGATTTAATTGTGTTAACTGTTTGGCTGGATGAAGAAACGTTTTACAATGGGTCAATGGAATATATTAGCAAGATTAATCGTGAACTTAGACCTTTGAGGAGAAAATTAAATCTTTTGGGTGAAGTTTCATTAACTAAAAGAATTTTGAAATAATCATTTCAAATAATTTATTATACTCATTCGCTAAAGTATTATCATGGCTAAATTTATAGATTTTTTTAAAAAAGAATTTGTATTTTCTATATCATTACTTTTAGCCATTATTTCTTGTTTTTTTGTTAAACCGTCTATTAATTATCTTGATTACATCAATTGGGAAACTATCATATTACTTTTTGTGATAATGCTCATTGTTGAAATCCTTAAAAATTTGGCTATTTTTGAAATATTAGTTCGGAAATTATTAACTAGGATTGGAAATGCTCGAGAACTTGTTTTAATATTGGTGTTTATTTGCTTTTTGAGCTCAATATTCATTACAAATGATGTTTCTTTAATCATATTTGTACCATTTGCTATATTGGCTTTAAAAAAGGTTGAAAGAATTGATTTAATAATTTTAACAGTTTCTTTGCAGACTATTGCGGCAAATGTTGGCTGTATGGTTCTTCCTATTGGTGCTCCGCATAATATTGTGATGTATACGGTATCCAATATTCCATTTGAGTCATTTTTCTTCCTGCTCTTGCCATATATTGTTGTATCTTTAGCATTTTTAGGAATTGTCTTATTATTTATATCAAAAGACAAAATCACTTTACCTAAGATGAGCAAAATAGAGCTTGAACGAAAAGACTTCCTTAAAAGGATTTTCATGGGTGTTGACTATTATTTACTTTTGACATTCATTGCTCTTTTTATATTGATCGGCAATCTGGAACACATTCCTTTTTTCAATTCATTGTTTACCAATTGGATTGCCGGTAATGAGGTGTTATGGGGAGTAATTGCTTCTCAAGTCATTTCTAATGTTCCTGCCGCAATGCTGCTCAGCGGTTTCAGTTCAAACTATGAAGCCATTATTGTTGGAATCAATATCGGTGGTTTTGGAACTCTCATTGCCTCTATGGCAAATCTTATCTCTTATAAGATTCTTGTTCGTGAATATGATGAATTTAAGGTTAGATATTTCGTTGTTTTCACAATTTTAAATATCATTTTATTGATAATTTTATGGTGCGTTCATCTTTTAAATCCTTAACGGGATTAGAAATTGGAATAGGTGTGGTGCAGTTCAAATCTTTTGTGGAAATCCTTTTATTGAAAGATACCTATAATATATTTTAGATGATTTTATGAATGATTCTTTAAACATGTATGATGATTTTTCGAATGTTATTTCAAATGAGGAAAGCATTTCTACCGAATCTGTTTTAAATATTTTAAAGGAATATTCGGGCACTATATCCGTTTTTGATTTGATGGCTGTGAATGCTGAGATGATTGAAGAAAGCAAATACGTTCAGGAAAATTATAAAGATAAAAGCCATTTGGTATATGTCAAATACTTTTTAGGGCGCATTAAAGATGTTCACAGTGACAATAACACATATGACCATGATATTGATAAGGAGGAGTTCATTGATGCAATTGCCACCCTAAAGTCATATCATATTAATGAATCCGTAACTTCAAAAACAAAATTTCCATTAATTTACGGGATTATCTCAATTTACACCACATTTATTTTGGAAGAGCCGATACATCCGGTTGGCACTCCATTTCCCGGGTCTTTATATGTTGAAGAAAAAGATGGAATATTCTATTGTCCTGTAAAGGATGCAAATCTCGAATCCCCTAATGCGGTTTGCAAGATGTGCATTGCAGAGCAATTGGATTTTTAAGATTCGCACTCTTTCAGATACACATTTAAAAATGATTTTTTCATTGATTTAAGAAGTCTTCAACGATTTTTTTGAATTCGTCAGGCTGTTCTACAATAACCAAATGGCCTGCGTCATTGATTAATTCGAATTCAGCGTCTTTTATTCCATCGGCAACTTCACGACCTAATTCAGGTGGGTTAATGCCATCATATTCAGCACCAATGACTAAGGTTTTGCAGGTTACTTTATCATAATCCTTTGAATTGTCAAAATTGGCAAGTGAAGCATCTTCTGCTGCTTTTTCCTCTTCACTCAATTCCTGACTTTCATCACCCTTAAGCAATTCTTCAACATTCAATTCCCCGTTGATGGCTTTTTCATATGTTTGTGGCGCAAGGCTGGCTTTCAATATCACTCCCATCATTTCTTCCTGTGTCACTTTGGTTATGTCCATATCAGCTTCTTTTAAAAGTCTTGCAACAGAGGAGGTTTTGCCGTGTGGTTTGGTACAAAGTAAGATAAGCTTGTCAATGTCGTCACATTTGACTTCGGCGGTCCTAAGGGCAATGTAGGAGCCCATGGAATAGCCTAAAATATTGACCTTTTCCAAGTTCAATTCCCTGATAATTTCATGGATATCATATGCATGGTCGTCTATTGTATATTGCTTTGGGCGTGTTGATTCGCCGTGCCCTCTTGTGTCAATAGTTATTACGCGATAATCGTCTTTAAACATGTCTCTTATAGGATACATGGTTGTCTTGTTTCCTGTCAATCCATGAATCAGTAATAAGGAATCTTCACCGTGTTCTGTATCGTCTATGCAAATTTCAATATCGTTTATTTTTAAGAATTTTTTCATTGTAACGACTCCCTTTTTATATAATAATATTTTTCTAGATAATTGTATATTAATCTTTGAATAGTTGTGAAAAATAAATTAATAAAAGGCAGTTCTTTAGAAAATTCAGTTTAAACTTAAAAAAGAGTAAAAAAATAAGAGAAAGAATATTTCCCTTAACTTAAAGTTTCTTCAACGAGAGTCTTATTATTGGATGTAATAACAACTAAGTCATTGTCTTGAATATAGGAAAATAGTGTTAAAACGCCCATATCTTCAAGATAACCTGTGGTATTGCCGATAGTTGTTTTTTCACCGATGTCTTTTAAATAATCCTCAGTCAGGTTCTGTTCATATGTGGAAACACTTACTACAACAATGTTTTCATCATCTTCAAATGTTTTTGAATTAGTTAGAAAAGTATAATCATCATCGGTTCCGGTTTCATTAATTATCTCTTCAGCAACATTTTCTGTCATTCCTTCAGGAATAGTGAAGTTAATTCCTGATATTGTGACGGTATTGTTTGCTGATTCGGTTGAATCTGCAGCATATGCGCAGCCAATCATCACAATTGCAAAAATGCTTAGCAAAGCCAATATCTTTTTGTTCATAATTCATCCCGCTTTTATAAAATTTTTAGAAAATCCTATTAAAAAAATTTAATAAGTGTAATTTATTTTTTAATTTTTTATTTAATTATTTTTTTCTATTCCTCCCATAAATCAGCTGCTTTTTTTGCAATAAACACGCAACAGTCAACGCAAGGTGATTTGTCTTCACCCTTTTTACTGATTATATCGCAACGCACGGTTCCATACTCTTCTTTGAATTCGTTGAAAAGCTTTTTAGCATTGGATTTTATCAATGCAGGGTCGTCATTCAATATTCCATTTGCCATTAATGCGCCGGTTAGGGCGCCGCAGGTTCCTTCGTCAAATGTTCCTCCCATTCCTCCTGCAAATCCGCATGCTAATTTTACCATTTCCCTTTGAGTAATATCTGCGCCGGCAGTTTCACAGAGCCCCATCAATGTTGACTCGGAGCAACTTTTAAATGTTCTGTATTCCCTGATTTTTTCCTCTAAAATTTGCTCATCAAGTTTCATAATACAATCTCCCAATTTTAGTTAATTAATTATATTAATTAAGAATTTAAAATATTTATTTGTTAAATAAATTAGGTGATAAAAATTATACATCCAAGACCAAGTCCGATTGCTGCTACTCTTTATACATTAAGAGACATGAACGTTGATGTCATTGTCATGCATGGGCCTACCGGTTGCTGTTTTAGGACTGCTAGGCTTTTAGAAGGTGACGGTGTACGTGTTGTAACTACAGGAATGACCGAAAACGATTTTATATTGGGTGCGGGTGAAAAATTAGTTGAAACCTTAACTGAAGCTTATGAGCAATTTAAACCAAAACTAATGGGAATTGCGGGCACTTGTGCCAGTATGATTATTGGAGAGGATTTAAAGGAAGCCATTGCAACTGCAGATTTGCCATGCACAGTCATCCCCGTGGAATCCCATGGCGGATCCGGTGAGGGTGATAATACCGTGGGTGCGATAATGGTTTTAGATGCGGCAGTTGAATGCGGTGTCATTCCAAGAGAAGAAGCAGACAGGCAGATTGAGATGCTTGAAAAAGCAACAGAAGTTGAAAAAACACGTGGAATGGCACAGGGAAAATATATTAAACCTAATTTTGGAGATTCAAAAGAAAGCGTTGCAAAAATTGTTGTCAATGCCTTAAAGGAGAATAAAAAGGTTGCCTTTGTTTTGAATGTTAAAAAAGAAACATCATACCTATTCGCCGACATTGTTAATTTTGACTATAAACAGATTAACCCGGATAACAAGCCGATTTTTGTAGCCAATTTGGACGAAAACATTGGCCTTCCTAGAATCAGGCAGCATGCGGTAAATATCAAAGAACAATTGGATATTGAACCTGATTTTATCACTGGAGGGCTTGATGAATATCCTATCACTGCAAATAAGGCGGCCGAATACTTAAAAGATAAGGATGTGGATTTGATTGTTGTATTCGGTGTTCCTCATGCATTTCCAATTGAAGAGTTTGATGGGCAATCCATTGCCGTAACTGATGGGCCTCGTCTTGTAGAGCCTCTTAGGGATTTGGGCTACACCCATGTTGTTGCGGAGCTTGATGCACATTCAAAGACATTGGGAACAGATGAAATAGTATTTTCAGACTTTGGCGGCATGATTAGATCAGCTATTGGATGGTTAGATGAATGATAACGATTATTGATTATAAAAGCGGAAACTTGAAAAGCATTTCAAATGGATTCAAAAAAATTGGTGCTGATTACCGGATAACTGATGATAAAGAAATCATTGCAGGCAGCGATTTTTTAGTATTGCCGGGTGTTGGAGCATTCGGAAGTGCAATGGAAAATTTGGAACCGTTTAAGGATATTATTTATGAGCACGTTAATGACAATAAGCCATTTTTGGGAATTTGTCTTGGCCAGCAAGTCTTGATGAGCTCAAGCGATGAATCACCTGGCGTTAAGGGTCTTGATTTGTTTAAAGGCCATGTCGAATTATTGCCTGAAGGCGTTAAAATCCCACATATGGGATGGAATAAACTTAAAGTGGTTAATAATTCACCTATTTTGGAAGGTATTGATGGAGAATACTTTTATTTTGTTCATTCTTATCATGTTGTCCCTGATAATGAAGAAATTGTTGCGGGAATATGTGACTATGGTGGTGATGTTGTTGCATCCCTATCTCAGGAAAATTTATTCGCAACACAATTTCATCCAGAAAAAAGCGGTATAGCAGGACTTAAGATTTTAAAAAATTTCACTAAATTGGAGATATAACTATGGATATTGAGGGATTTGTAAGGGCTAGAATTGATGAAATGGATTATGATGATTTAGCTGATATTTTAGCTGTAAGAATAAGGGAATATAAAAATATTTCAGAAGAGAATTCTCATGAAATGGCAAAGGTTGTCATTGATGAGGTTCAAACAACTTTAAAGTTGCGAGAAAGTGATGATGAATTTTTAAAAGAGATAGCTAGCGTAAATAAAGCTGATGTGCGCATGGGCGAAATGGGCGTAGGTTCCCGTGGAGCCGGTGACTTCTTTGTTCACAGAAAAATAGCAGAAATTGTTTCATCAACCAATACAGCATCTTTAGTTAACCCATCTGAACAGGACGATGGGGGTGTTGTAAAAGCCCAAGTTGAAAATGATGAAGTTTATATTACAACAGCCGTTGACGGAATACATTCCAGATTAAGCGAATATCCGTTCTTAGGAGGATTCCATGTAACCAGAGCAACTCTCCGGGATGTCTGTGTGATGGGGGCTGACCCTGTTGCAATTCTAAGCGATGTTCACCTTGCAGATGATGGGGATGTTGCTAAAATATTCGACTTCACAGCTGGTGTTGCAGCGGTTTCCGAACTCGTTGACGTTCCGATAGTTGCGGGAAGTACCTTGCGTGTCGGAGGGGACATGGTTTTAGGTGACAGGTTTGTTTCTGCTGTTGGAAGTGTAGGAGTATCACCGCATCCTCCGACTGCTCGTAAAGGCGCAACAGAAGGAGACATTATCCTTTTAACAGAAGGTTCCGGTGGAGGAACAATCACAACAACCGCTCTTTACAACGGTTTCTTTGATGTTGTATGGGATACAATGAACGTAAACTTCGTTCAGGCATCACACGCATTATTTGAAGCAGACCTTGTAAAAGACATTCATGCAATGACTGATGTGACAAATGGCGGACTTAGAGGGGATGCACATGAGATATCTAACACCACTGGTGTTGGATTGGAATTCTATGAAAAAGAAATCAAGAAAATGGTGGCTCCTAATGTCTTGAACATGCTTGAAACATTAAATATTGATCCATTAGGTGTTTCAACAGACTCATTGATGTTAATTGCACCTCCTGAAATTGTCGGCGACATTAAAAAAGCGGTTGGAAAATATGATGTTGCGATTTCTGAAATTGGTGAAGTCAACAATTCCGGCGAACCGATATTGATTAAGGAAGACTCAACTGAAGAAAAATTAGTTCCATTATTTAGAGAAGCCGCTTATACCAAAATCAAAAAGCTGGTTGGCGAAACAACTCCTGAAGACTTTGAGGAAATGAAGGAAAAAGTTCAAAAGGCTTCAGATGCTGCAATCGCTAAAAAGGATAAAGTGATAAAACACATTCGTGCAAATTAATTTTTGCACACTTTACTATTTTTTTAATACTCCAAAGTCCTATTTTCATTCATGTTAGATGAAAAAGGATATTTTTATATAATTGATGCAATACTTGCTGTAATGTTGCTTTTAATGGTATTTTTAATTGTAAATGCCACTATTTCAATTCCAAGCCCTGATTACTCATATGATTCAAAGGACATTAGAATGGCTCAGGACACGATGGAAATGCTAAGCGGAAAGGTAAATTTCGCAGACCAAACATTTTTGGGTGAAATTTCAGAAATTTTAAAGGAAAATGAAAACTCAAAGGAATCCGTTCGTGTTGTTTCAAGGCTTTCCAAGGATAAGTTAAACTCATTCAACCTTAAAAATTATAAATTCAGTGAAAACAATGTTTTAAATGGTAAAGTTTTAGCCGAATCTGGCGATTATTCTAAAGCTAAGGATGTTTCTGTTGCAACTAGGAATTATGGCGATTATTCGTATAGCCTCTCAACATGGTAATAATTAAATACTATAAAAAATATAACTTTAGTTGTTATCTTATTTTGTTTAGCCCTGGTGGTGTAGTTTGGATAACACATGGGACTGCGGATCCCATTCCCCGGGTTCAAATCCCGGCCAGGGCATTATATTTTCCGTGATTATTATGTTAAATGCTAATACTTATGTTACAGCTCAAGATGGTATTGGTGGAACAATTAGAAACCAATATGAAGACTTTTATGTTGAAGAAATTCCAGAAATCATTCCTGAAGGCGAGGGTCCTAACGTTTATGTGTGGATTGAAAAATTGGGAAGAACCACATTGGATGTTGTCTTAGACATTGCCCGTGATTTGCATATCTCCAGAAAAAGAATGGGCTTTGCTGGAATGAAGGATAAAAAAGCCATTACCCGTCAGTGGATTTGCATTGCCAATATGGACTCAGAAGAACAATTCAAGCAAGTTGAAAACTTGGATATTTATAAAACTGATTTTTTAAAGGTTGTTCGTGGAAGAAAAAAACTTAGAATGGGTCAACTAAAAGGAAACAAGTTCAGAATTCTCATTAAGGATTTGGATGACATTGAAGGAAGTGCAGATGTTGCAAATGAGGTTCTAAAAGAACTTGAAGTAACTGGAGTTCCCAATTACTTTGGCTGGCAGAGATTTGGCAAACCCAGAACAATTACCCACCTTGTGGGAGAAGCGCTAGTTGAAAACGACCTTGAAAAAGCTGTCAATACTTATATAGGCAATCCTCAAAGCGATGAGGGAGAAGAAAATCAAAGGGCAAGGCAGGCATATGATGATGGAAACCTTGAGGAATCTCTTGAATTGATGGGCAAAAGCATGCGCTATGAGAAAATGATGGTTAAAGAATTGATAAGGGATTCTAAAAAAGGAGAATTGACTGACAAATCATACATGAATGCATTGCATGCGCTTCCAAAGCCACTTCAAAGAATGTTCGTGCATGCTTATCAATCTTATTTGTTTAACGAAGCGGTAAGTAAAAGGGTGGAAATGGGAATCAACAAATATGTCGAGGGAGACATTGTCATTGACGCAGAAGAGCATATTGTTCGTGGTAAAAGCCCAGAAGAAATTCAGGAATTGATCGATAACTTCGAAGCCAGTCCAACTTGTCCGCTGTTCGGTACTAAAGTTCCATTTGCCGGAGGAGAAGTTGGCGAAATGGAAGAGAATATCTTAAGAAACTATGGAATTACAAAAGCTGATTTTGAAGTTCCAAAAATGCCTCGCTTAGGAAGCCATGGTCTTAGAAGGTCTATGAGATTCCAAGTGTGGGATGCATCTGCAACTCCAACTGATGAGGGTGTGATGTGTGAATTTTCAATAAATAAGGGATCTTATGCGACTGCTGTTTTAAGAGAAGTGATGAAAAAGGATGTTGTTTAACTTTTTATATTGTGAATTATAAATGAGAATATGGTGTTAAAATGGTGATTTGTCCAGATTGTGGAAAAGAAGTAAAAGATGCAAAATTCTGTTCAAATTGTGGTTCACTTCTTCCAAAGGTTGATGAACCTGTTGAAGCTCCTGCTGTGGAAGAATCAGTTGATGAGGGGGTTCCGGAAGTTGAGTCTGAAGAGGATGCTATTGAGGTTCCTGCTGTGGAAGAATCAGTTGAAGAGGAAGTTATTGAAGTTCCTCTTGAAGAGGATTCAGTTGATGAGGTGGTTCCGGAAGTTGAATCTGAAGAGGAAGTTACTGAAGTTCCTGTCATTGAAGAACAGGAAGAAGAACCAGTAGAAGAGGAAGTTATTGAGGATTCTGCTGAAGAAGATGAGGAAACAATTGAGGTTAAAACTGATAAGAAATCTAAATTCTGCCCAAATTGTGGAATAGAGGTTGCTCTTCAAACAGCTTTTTGCCCTAATTGTGGTTTCAAGTTAACTCAAGAGGAAAAACCACGAACTAAATTCTGCCAGAATTGCGGTAAAAAAATTGATATCAATGCTGAAATCTGTCCTTACTGTGGTGTTAGGGTTGCTAATGTTAGACCTAGCGAGGAGAAAAATGTTCTTTTGGCGGCAATTTTAAGCTTTTTATTCCCGGGATTAGGCCATCTATACCTTGGTTTAAACAAAAAAGGAGTTTCATTCATTATTGCTTACATTGTTTCAGGGATTCTTATACTCATATTAATTGGATTTATATTAGCTCTTATTGTTTGGCTTTGGGCTTTAATAGACTCTATTAAATCAACAGAAGCCATTAACAAAGGAGAATTCGTTGAAGATAAATTATTTTAATTTCACTAATTTGGTGATTTGATGATTGAATGTAGAAATATTGCAAAAGGAAAAGGAAAAGGAGAGTTAATTGTTTCATCTGAACCTATTAGTTTTTTAGGTGGGGTTAATCCTGATACGGGTGTAATAATTGACCCTAATCATGAATTAAAAGGTGAATGCATTAAAGATAAAGTTTTATTCATTCCGGGCGGTAAAGGTTCAACTGTCGGATCTTATGTTATTTTTCAAATGATGAAGAATAATACCGCTCCTAAAGCAATAATCTGCCTTAATGCAGAACCAATTATAGCTACAGGGGCTATAATGTCAGATATTCCGATGGTGGATTCACCTGTTGAAACTAAAGATTTAGTAACTGGAACTTTAGTGGAAGTTGACGGGGATAATGGAACAATCGAAATATTGTAGGTGCGGATTATGCAAACTCTAATTGAAAATGTAAATATTGTCAACCCTTCAGAAGATGTAAAAACTCATCAAAATGTATTGATTGAAGACAATTTAATCAAGGAGATTTCATCAGATAAAATTTCTGCTAAAGATGATGTTAAGGTAGTTGAGGGCAATGACAATTATTTGCTTCCGGGATTCATTGATTGTCACACACATATTTTTGCAAAAGGTTTCCACAAGGAAGAGAATATGGCAAATCCATTGGGAATTCATTTTTACAATGCTGTTCCTCACTCTTTACAGACAATCAATGCGGGTGTTACAACAATTAGGGATTGCGGCTCAGCGGACTTAAGTTTTAAATTGGCTCAACAGAGAGGGCTTTTCACAGCTCCAAAAGTACATCTGTCAATCACTCCATTAGTAATGACCGGCGGCCATTTTGATTTGCTCCTGCCATCCGGTTGGGATATGGAGATAATGTATCCTGGTTTTCCGAAAGGAAGATGCGATGGTATTGAGGAAGTCTTGAAAAAGACCCGCGAAGTTAAAAGGGCGGGCGCCGATTTTATTAAGGTCATGTGCAGCGGAGGTGTTTTAACTACAAATTCCTCACCAGAATTTGCACAATTCAACAAAAAAGAGCTTAAGACTATTGTATGCGAAGCCAATGCAAACGACATGAAAGTTTCAGCTCATTGCCATAGCTTGAAAGGAATGAACAACTGCATTGATGCAGGATTTAGTTCAATCGAACACGGAACCTTCATCGATAAAAAGACTGCTTGCAGGATGGCTGAGAATAATGTTAGTCTGGTTCCAACACTTTTGGTTCATCAATTTTTGTACAATAACGGTTTTCCGGCATGGGACAATTATGCTGAAGAAAAATCCGCCAAATTAAAAGAGATTGTTAAGGTTCACAAGGAAAACATTTCTGTTGCTTATGAGGAAGGAGTTAATATATTAATGGGAACAGACAGCGGTGTTATACCTCATGGGCACAATTTGGAAGAACTGGTTCATTTGACAGAGATTGGAATGAGTGAAGATGAGGCAATTGCCAGCGGAACTGTTAAGGCAGCAGAATTTTTAGGAAAGGATAATCTGGGAATGATAAAAGAAAATTATGTTGCCGATTTGATTTTAGTCAACTCCAATCCTTTAGAGGATATTTCTATTTTAAGCGATAATGATAATGTTTTAAATGTCATTCAGGATGGAAATGTTGTTAAATAAAATTAATCTTTAACTTATTTTTTCTTTTTTTATAATTCATTTTTTAGTGTAACCTAAACTTTTATAATATTTAAACTTAATATAATGTTTCATATGAAAGAAACGGTTGTGAGAATATGGTAAAACATAAGCATATGGATTTGCCAATTGAAGGGATGCACTGCGCTTCATGTGTTTTAAGTGTAAATAAAACCTTTGGAAAGATAGAAGGCGTAGAAGAGGTTGATGCAGACCTTGCAGCAAACAAATTACATATTACAGTTGATACTAAAAAGATTTCTTATGAAGAAATGGAAAGGTTAGTTAAAAACCTGGGTTTTGATCTTCACACTGATGAAATGACAATAAGAATTCAGGGTATGCATTGTGCTTCCTGTACCATGAACGTTGAGAATTTCCTGATTAGATTAGATGGAATTTTCGATGTTAAGGCAGATTTGACTTCACAATCTGCAAGAATAAGATATGACTCATCAAAAGTAACATTGGATGAAATCGATGAGGTAATTACCTCTTTGGGTTTTGAACTTCTTGGTGTTGAAGGACAAACAGAAATAGATGAAGAGGCAATTTACCAACAGGATTTAAAGGATAAACGCAACAGAATCGTTGTTGGTTTGATTTTCTCAGCCATTTTAATGATTTTGATGTTCAGCGGATGGGATCCGTTAATGGGATTGACCCATTCTTTACATGAGGCAACAGGGTTGCATATCTCATCTATGGGGCTGCTGTCATTAATCGTAAGTATTGCACCATTTTTATATGTTTCTTTGCCTATTTTAAAGGCAGGAATCAATGGATTAATGCATAAAAACTTAAATATGGATGTAATGTATTCCATGGGTATATTGGTTGCTTATATTTCAAGTATTCTTGGAACATTCGGCATTGTCTTAGACCATACTTTCATGTTTTACGATTCTGCTGTGATGCTTCCGTCCTTTTTAATGATAGGCAGGTACTTGGAAGCTAGAGCCAAGAAAAGAACTTCAGATTCCATTCGTGAGTTAATCGGTCTTCAACCGACTGTCGCAACAGCCATTGAAATTGATGATGCAGGAGAAATCATATCTCAAAAAGAAGTTTCAATTGCAGACATTGTGATTGACGATTTGCTTTTAGTGAAACCTGGAGACAAAATACCTGTTGACGGTGATGTTGTAGGCGGAGAATCTTACGTTGATGAATCAATGATTAACGGCGAGCCGATTCCGAAAGTCAAAAAAGACGGCGAAGAAGTATTTGCCGGAACCATCAATCAGGATGGTGTTTTGTACATTAGAGCCAAAAAGATTGGAAAAGAGACAGTGCTGTCCAATATCATTCGTTTAGTTGAAAAGGCTCAATCTTCAAGGCCTCCTGTTCAGAAATTCGCAAATACGATTGTTTCCTATTTTATTCCAGTAATTCTAACAATAGCTATTGCAGTATTTTTAATCTGGTACTTCGTATTGGGGGAAACATTACTGTTCTCGCTCACATGCTTAATTTCAATTTTAGTGGTGGCATGTCCATGCGCATTGGGTCTTGCAACTCCTACTGCAGTTACTGTAGGTGTTGGAAGGGCAGCCGAATACGGAATTCTGATTAAAAACGGAGACACATTGGAAAATGCGGGCCAGATTGATGCTGCGGCATTTGACAAAACCGGAACAATAACTGAAGGAAAGCCCGAAGTGGATGACATCATACCATATGGCGGTTCTGATGAGGAATTAATCAAACTTGCGGCCAGTGTCGAGCAAAATTCAAATCACCCTATCGCTAAAGCTATTGTGAATAAGGCTAAAGAGTTAAACATTGATTTGGATTCCACTTCCGACTTTGAGAATGTCACAGGCAAAGGTTTGAAAGCCCAATTGAATGGCCGTGAAGTTTTAGCGGGTAATCTGGCTTTAATGCAATCAGAAGATGTTGATGTTTCAGATGAGTTGGTGGATAAGTACCATGAACTTGAAAAATTGTCCAAGACCATCATATTTTTAGCCGAAGACAAGGCCGTTAAGGGCATTTTAAGTCTATCCGACAAAATTAAGGCAACATCCAAGAGAACTATTGAAGAATTGCACAAGATGGGTGTTGAAACATATATGCTGACCGGGGACAATGAATCTACCGCTTTAAACGTTGCCCGTGAAGTTGGAATCGACAATGTTAAGGCAGGTGTACTTCCGGAAAACAAATTGGATATTGTAAAGGAAGCTCAGGCAAACAACACTAAAAAGGTTTTATTTGTCGGAGATGGTATTAACGATGCTCCAGCATTGACTCAAGCGGACATTGGTGTAGCTATGGGTAATGGTACAGACATTGCTATGGAAAGCGGAGACATTGTCATTATGGAAGGAGATTTGGAAAACGTTGTTGCGGCTGTGCAGTTTTCTAAAAAAGTAATGAGAAGAATCAAGGAAAACATTTTCTGGGCATTTGCATATAACTC
>JAUNXN010000074.1 GCA_030539795.1 Methanobrevibacter sp. | reverse complement strand
ATAAGTAATTATCAGACAAAAAATAAAAAAAGTATGAATGAATAAATCATTCATCTGCAGGTTTGACTTTTGTAAGGGCAATTGCAGAACCTAAAACTCCGATGATGATTATCAAGTCGACAATTATCTCAAAGCTTTTTGCGGTTGTGAACAATTGTATAATACCAATGATCCACATGACAATTAAAACACATGGCAAGAGATATTTGATTACAAAAGCCCATGTTTTTCCAACTTTAAAAGTGGAATACTCGTTTAAAGCAGGCAGGAAGTGTTCCACACCGTAGAACCATGCGAATATGATACATTGAATACCGATTAAGAGCAGAATACCGAATTCGTTTACGAATGAATCGATGATTCCGACAAGATAGCTGCTGATACCGGTTGTTAGAATCAATGAGAATAGGCATCCTATGAATGACAGGACGGTTGCGGTTTTCTTACGGGACCATCCTAATTTTGCTGAAGTGGAATTCAGCATCGGTTCGAAAAATCCGAGCGCTGATGTGATTCCTGCAAACAGAATAGCCAAGAACAGCAATGGAGCCAATATACGTCCGATAGGTCCCATAATGTTAAAGATCATTGGGAATACGACGAATACCAGACCGGTACCTTCCGTAATCAGCTGAACCATAGGGGTTCCGTTGGTAAATGACATGAATCCTAAAATTGAAAATACACCGAATGCAGTACATATCTCAAATGCAGAATTTGAAAATACAACAATAAGGACATTGTCAATCAATTTGGAGTTTTCAGGCAGATAGCTTGCATATGTAAGCGCGATAGCCTGACCCATACTCAATGAAAAGATAATCTGCGCAAATGCCGCAAGCCAGATGTCAACATTCCAAAGCATGCTCCAGTCCGGAGTCAAAAGGGTGTTGATTCCAATGCCTGCACCAGGCAATGTCAATGCGTAAACAATAATGATACCCATTATCACGAATAATGCAGGGATAAGGATTTTGGAAACCTTACCGATACCCTTGTCAACATTTCTGTGAGCGATGAACCATAAGATAACCCACAGCAATGCAACACCTATAGTGGTTGGTATTAATAGGAAGTTAGCGTTGGAAAGGTTGGAGCTTCCACCTACAGTGTTAACGAAATATGCTGCAGTGTCTGTTCCCCAGTTAAATGTGAAACTGCTTAACAGGTATACCAAATCCCAACTCAGGATTACCATATAATAAATTGTAACAACAAATACAAATATGACCAGAATCCAAGCGATTATCTCAAACTCCGGCTTGATTTTCCGCATGATTTTTGAAAAGGATTCCTTGAATGAGAATCCCACACCGTATTCTAAAATTAAAAAAGGAATCCCCATAATAGCGATTGCAGTAAAGTAAGGAATGAAAAATGATCCCCCACCGTTAGAATAAAGCACATAACTGAAACGCCAGATATTACCAAGACCGACTGCCGCCCCAATCATTGCAAAAATAAATGCTAATGACGAATCCCATTGTGCTTGTTGAGTCATAGTATTACTTATGTAAAAATGTATATAATAACTTTTACATATTAATTTGTGATGAACGTATTTGACAAATTTTTGATGGGAGATACAGCAGGCATAAACTGGTGCTTTGAAAATCGCCACTTCATAGAAAGGCTTGAGGAAAATGGAATATCAAGACAATATGTTGTGGATTGCCTTATGAACGAAGAACCGGTCAGCTGGGAGCGAGTGGAAGGAAATACATATGCTGCAGTATTTGAAGCTCCATCAAATAAGGATTATAAGGAAATTAGAGTGCTTATGGCCTGCAGCGGAAACTCAATTGATCTTATAACAGTAATGAGAAACAACGAAACAACAACCAGTCGCCAAAACAGGCAATACCAGTCCGATAAAAAGAAAAGTTTAGAAAAAAAGAGATTGAAAGCCCTTTCAAAAAGAAAGTGGTAAAGTGATTTAATCACTAAACCTTCTTGAAATTTAAATAGTGTGTAATTCCGATTCTGAACAGTATTGAACCGGTTGCACCGCCTGCCTTACCGGCCCTCGCATCTTTCAGGAGCTGTGCAAGGGATAGCTTTTTGACGTTGTCATCTGAGTGATAGGTCTGAATACCTGACCAGATTACAGCGCTTTGGGATTGCTTTTTGAATGTGCTTACCACTTTAGTAATCCAGGAAGTCTTCTGATGGTAATTGCCCTTATACACCATCGGAACGATCACATCAAGATATCTTCCCATTTTGGCAACATCCTGACCATAGTAATAATGCATCATTGACGGTTCCGGCATTACTGCCGCTGAAACTATGCAGTTCGGCTTGATTTTATGAATTGCCACACTTGCCTTTTTAACGAAATAGTTGATTCCCTTTTCGGGGTCCTTGTACAAGTGGGCGGTTCCTCCGAACCTTATGTAATCAAAGTGGATTCCATCAATGCCCTTGATTTTAGCGTATTTTTTGGCTTCAGCGATTTTCTGATTTAAGAATCCATATCTTACTGAACCATCCTTGTTCATTGGTCTGACCCATTTTCCGCCGGAATAGCATATCTGCATCCATAAATGGACTTTCATTCCATATTTATGTGCCTTTTTGGCAAAGGATATGACTGCAGACTTTCCATGAACGGAAATCGCATGCACGTGCAAAAAGATGTGTTTGGTTCCTAAGCTGGAAAGCTTTTTGAGGTTAACGCTGTACATATGTGAAGACCAAACCCAATATCCGTTTCCTTTAGCGATAGGCGCCTTTACCTTAATCTTATATGAACCGCTTGAAGAAAGATATGGTGCATTCTTGGTGAATGAAAACTTGACTTTATATGTTCCTTTCTTCAGGTTAAGATAGGCATACGCATAGCCGTTTTTTGTTGTCTTTGCAGTATAAGTCTTTCCGTTGACCTTGAAAGTCACGACCTGACCTTTGACAGGATTTCCTTTCTCATCCAGTAATCTGACAATGAAAGCGTTTTTCAAACCCTGGCGGTAGTTGACGTACTTGTCGGCGACTTTAACTGATGTCTTTAAAGGAGCCTTTACTGTTACTTTGCTTGTTCCATTGCAAGCGGATGTATTTTCATCACCAGCATATGAAAAGGATGCATAGTAAGTTCCTTTTGTAAGCTTGACATTTAAAGTTGCCTGACCTTTGTTGTCTGTGATTTTCTTATATAAAACATCATTTAAAGTAATGTTAATGTTCTTTCCGGCCAATGGCTGACCATCGGCAGTTAGCTTGACTACCACTCCAGTTGAGAATTTCTCATATCCCACAACGTTTGAAGCGGATATTTTTGAATTTTGAATTACTGTCTGATTCTCCTCGACAGATGAACTGCCATCATCGGAAACGTTGGCATCCGAAGAGCTGTCTTGCCCCTCAACGGAATCATCTGAAGAGACATTTGTCGCTACAGGAGGCACATCGCCAACATCATTGTTAATGTCATCGATTACCGTTGCATTATCCTCAGCACAAACGGCTGAAATGGAGATTAACGATAAAATAATGATTAAACTAAATAATATCTTCGTTTTCATAATCACTCCTCACACATCATTGAAATTAATGAAATTTGTCACACCGAACCTGAACAGGATTACACCATACGCACCGCCCATTGAAGCTGCAAACGCATCGTTCATCAACTCGCTGGCGGAGATTTTCTTCACATTGGAATCTGACCTGTAGGATTGAAGGCCTGTCCAGATTTTTGCGCCATTTGATTTTTTAACAAGCAGCTTGGTTACGGTTTTAATCCATGAAGCTCCCGCATTATAATTGCCCTTGTAGACCATAGGAACAATTACATCCAGGTATTTGCTCATTGTCGGAATGTCCTGACCGTAATAGTATTTCATTGAGGACGGCTCAGGCATCACCGCTGCGGAAACTATAATGCTGCTGTTTATCTTATGGACCGCATTTGAAGCTGTCTTTGTAAAGTAATTGATTGCCTTTACGGAATTCTTATATTTGTAAGCGGTTCCTGGGTATCTCAAATAATCAAAGTGAATGCCGTCCACTCCTTTTATTTTTGCATACTTTTTGGCAAGATTTACTTTTGATTTAATCAGGTCATAGTTGATCTTTCCTTTCTTGACCGGATTGTACCATTTTCCACCCATATAAAATACCTGCATCCATAAGTGGACTTTGATTTTATGGGTATGGGCATTGTCTATGAACTTCTCGACGTCGGATTGTCCCCACAATTCCAATGCCTTGAAATTGAGGAAAATATGTTTTGTTCCGTATTTTTCAAGAGTCTTGAGATTTACCTTGTGCATATCAGCACCGAAAAGCCATACCCCGTTGTTACGGGTCTGCTTTGGCTTTACCTTAACCGTATAGGTTTTTGAAACCTTATTGTAAATTGCTGTTTTTCCGGAATAGACCTTGAGTTTATAGGTTCCCTTCTTGAGCTTGATGTCCAGTGTTGCAATACCGTTCTTATCGGTCAGCTTTGTGTATTTCTTCTTATTGATTGTAAATGTGACCTTCTTGTTTTTAAGGAGATATCCTCTTGCATCTTTCAGTTTGATTTTGAACTGGCCTAGGGTATTGTGCCTATATATGACTGAATTTGCCTTTGTAATCTTTTTAGGCAAGCCCTGCACAACAGTCACCTTGGATTTGCCGCTGATTTTCTTGATGTTGGTTTCACCGGCAAAGGAATACTTGACTGTGTAAACACCTTTTTTAAGGCCGATTGCCAGATATGTGACTCCTTTTGAATTTGTTTTGTTGGTATAGCTTTTGCCGTTGATTGTGAACTTGACTGTACGTCCGGACAACGGCATTCCGTCAACGGTTAAAGTGACCTTATAATAATTGATTATTGTTGAATATGCTGTAAAATCTGAAGCCGCAATTTTGGAAGCGGTTGAGCCTATTACAAGTATCTTTTTAGAACCCTTGACTGCCTTGTATCCAACTTCATTAAATGAATACTTGACAGTATAAGTTCCTTTGTCAACATTTAATGTCAGTTTTGCATTTCCGTTTTTATCTGTGATTGAATTGAACACTTTCCCATCGAGAGTGAACTGGACTGTCTTATTTGCAAGACCCTTCCTGTTTTCATCAAGCAATTTTACGGAGAATGTCTTGTTTTTAATGTAATTCTCCTTTTCAACCGCATCAAAGGATGCCTTTAAAGGGCTTGTTGTTTGATTGGCTTGTGAAAGATTTGTGGCCGAATAGGAACCACTATCATCTTCAATAACTGAACCGTAATCAGAATCGTTATTGATGACAGCCACATCCGTTTGATTCGAATCGTCTGCGCTAACAGATGCCATCGTCAAAAACAATGCAAATAAAAGCATTGCAACTCCAGCATATTTAAATTTGATGTTATCACCCGTCTGTTAAATTAAAGCTTAATTTACCTACCCCATCTGACACTTCAAGCTCACTTGCTTTTGGACTGAGGCCATTCAATAGTGAATTGCCGCTTTCAGAGTCCATATGCTGAGGCAAGTAATTTGAAATGTAAATCGGATAGACAGTGCACTCGCCAGTGCCGCCAACCAAATCAATCTGAACAAAGTAAGCTGAATGTGTTGCAGGATTTGATTGGTCAAATATGAAGTTTCCTAAACTGTAAAAGATCGGTTTGCCGTTGTACATCTCGATTCCCTGAGTTACATGAGGATGGGAACCGATTACGACATCTGCACCATAGTCTATCAGTTCATGTGCTATTCTTACCTGGTCTTCATTCGGTGAATTTGAATATTCGTTACCGAAGTGCAAGTAAGCAACAATTAAATCGGAATCATTGTTTTCAGCAATCTGTTTTTGTGCATCGGCTGAATTATATGCAGAATATCCTGGAGAGGAACCGTTTGCATAAGGCATCACATCATAGGAATATTCGGCAAAATTGTTTGAATCCATGTAATTTAATATGGTTATTTTCCTACCGTTGATGTCCTGGGTTACTGCCTGATGGGCCTCATCTTCGTTTTCGCCGGCTCCGATAGGAGTTATGCCAGCATCCTTAAGATGGCTGATTGTATCCTTCATCCCAGTAATTCCATAGTCAAACGCATGGTTGTTTGCAAGAGATGCGACAGTGTTGTTGTTTGCCTTAAGCAAAGGCACATAGCTCGGGTCGCATTTAAGAGGAACATCGCCCTTCAAGGCATCGCCGGATGTTGTGGCTGCATTTTCAAAGTTTACCAAAAGCAGGTCAACGTTTGAAATGACATCACTGACTCCGCTGAACGGAGATGACTCAAGGCTTAACACATTCGGCATGTTCCTTGCAAACATCACATCCCCTGTAACGGCTATTGAAACGTTTTCCTTATTGTCAAAGTTTACGGAATTTCCATTATCGCCGTTGAACGTGACATTCAAGAATACGAAAAGGAAAACTGCCAAAATTATTGCAACAATCAAAAACTTTCTTCTGGCAATCATTGTCTATTCCTCTGCGATTTCCGCTTCCTCATCATCACTGAACAGCTGATTTAACATCCAGTCCGCATCATATTCCATGATGTCGTCATATCCTTGGCCCATACCCAGGAACATGATTGGCTTTTTAATTACATAACCGATTGAAAGTGAAGCTCCTCCTTTACTGTCCGCATCGGCTTTGGTTAAAATAACTCCGTCAATGTCGATTGCTTCATTGAACTTCTTGGCCTGTTCTGTTGCATCGTTACCGGTAAGGGCATCACCAACGAATATCACCAAATCAGGTTTGGCAACTCTCTTAATCTTTTTCATTTCATCCATAAGGTTTGTGTTGGTCTGCATTCTGCCTGCAGTATCAATTAAAACCAATTCCTTGCCTTGAGCTCTTGCATGCTCTACCGCATCATATGCAACAGCTGCAGGATCTGAACCTTTCTGGTGCTTGATGATTTTAACACCAACATTGTCAGCGTGATAGGTTACCTGTTCGATAGCACCTGCTCTGAATGTATCTGAAGCCGCTATTACAGGAGTGTAGCCTTTTTTGAGGTAGTAATTTGCCAATTTACCGATGGTAGTGGTTTTACCTGTACCGTTGATTCCAACAAACATCACAACCAAAGGTTCTCCTTCAGCCTTTTTGGCTTCAATCATTTCAGTCATGGACTTTCCAGGAATATCGATGATGTCTGAAACTGCATTTCTCAAAGCAAGATATGTGTATTCGGTAATGTCATTGCTTCTTTTGATTTTTTTACCTACAAGGTCGTCCTTTACGCTTTCAACGACTTCAGTTGCCACTTCCATAGCAACGTCCCCTTGAAGTAGTTCCATTTCAAGTTCAAATAATATATCTTCAACATGCTTTTCCTGAATGGTCTTTTCACGAACAAAGGAAAATATTCCCCCACTTGCTTCACCGTCAGCAGAAACATCCTCTTTCTTATCCTTATTTCTGCTCCAGAAGTGGGATTTCTTCTCTTCGTCTTCTTCTGCAGGTTCCTCTTCGACCTCTTCTTCAGCCGGCTCTTCAGAATCTTCCTCTTTACCTCCGCGAAGTCTGGATAAGAAACCGCCTTTTTTCTCTTCTTCA
>JAUNXN010000179.1 GCA_030539795.1 Methanobrevibacter sp. | reverse complement strand
GGATTAAAGGTTCTCCACGGTCACCCCAACCGTACATTGGGTCATAACCTGCTTCAGGTTCACCGCCGTGACTGAAAGCAGCTACTACTAACTCATTATCCGCTCTTGCTGGTGTTCCGCTTCCGCTCATAAAGAGTGCTCCACCAATAACAGCGATTAAAAGTACAGCAATTATTCCTATAATGTATTTTTGATCCATAAATAGTTCTCCAATTTTAAATCTGTAATTGTCATATTTTTAATATAATAAGTAATAATTAAAATAATAACAATTAATTATTTTTTATTATTTTATAACTATTTAAACTTACCTAAAAAAAGTATTACTAAATTGCTTTATTTTCTAAAAAAAGTATTAATTATTACTTTTTTTTAATTTTATTTATATAGGGAGTATTATTTTTTAAAAATAGAAATATTAATGGCTTAAGCACCATTAATATCCTTTAAGTATATTTTGTCGTCACAGATTGTTTCTACCAAATCCATATCGTGACTTACGAGGAGGAATCCCATTTTTCTTTCCTTAACTATTTTCAATACGGATTCCAGAATTTGCACTTGTGTGATTGCATCAAGCATTGTTGTCATTTCATCTGCAATCAAAAATTTGGTATTTGGATTTAATGATCTGAGTACAGAAAATCTTTGAAGTTCTCCACCGGACAACTCCTGTGGGAATCTTGTCAGCCATGATTTTTGAATACCGAATTCCTTCAAAGCTTCATCTGTTACATCCCAGGACTCAGCTAAAACCTTTTCCATTTTCCATTTCGGATTCATCACTTTTTCTGGATGTTGATAAATTAATTGGACTGGCTTAAATCCTTTAGTAGGTAGGGGTTGGCCATCAAAAGTCACGCTGCCTTCAAATTTTGTGACATATCCGGATAATATTTTGCACAATGTTGATTTTCCACTACCACTATCGCCAATCAAACCGATAATCTTATTGTTGTCCAGTTCGAGATTGACATCTTTTAATAGGTATTTTTTAGCAGAGGGGTATTTGAATGAAATGTTTGTTGCTTTAAGTTCCATCTTATGCACCTTCCTCATATTTGAAGCATCTGACTTTTTTATTTCCGAGGTCAAGTAATTCAGGCCTTTCCTCTTTGCATCTGTCGAATCTCATTTCGCATCTGTCGTAGTATGGGCATCCGTTTGGTATTTCTCCGTGTAGTGGTTGGTGTCCTTTTGTTAGGTTGAATCCGTTTGCTGGCAGTGCTTTGTATAGTGCTTTTGTGTATGGGTGGAGTAGGTTTTCTCCTTCGCCTGTGAAGTCTTCTTTTAGTGCGATTTCGATTACGTATCCTGAGTAGAATATTCCTATTCTGTCTGCCACTTCGAGTGCCGCATGGATATCGTGAGTAATCAATAGCACTCCGATTCCATCCTCTTTCATGTGTTTGAAGTGGTTTAGGGTTTCTTGTACGGTTTTTTCATCAAGTCCTGGAGTTGGTTCGTCAGCCACCACTAGTTTTGGGTCGGATAGTAGTGCGGTTGATACGAGTACTCTTCTTGCCATTCCTCCGGATAGTTGGAATGGGTACATGTCATCCACTTCCGGACCCAAGTTATAATGTTCGAAGATTTCTCTTTGTTTTGCTTTTTTGGCTTTTTTCTCTTCGTCGCTTTCTGTGTGTCCGATTGCCTGGTCTGAGATTTTCATTAAAGGGTCTAGAAAGTTCACTGATTGGGGAACGAGCACTATGTCTTTTCCTCTTATTTCTTCTTTGTCTTGTTGTGATAGTTCCTTTCCTTTGTATTTTATTTTTCCGTTTAGGTTTGCGTTTTCAGGAAGGATTCCGAATATTGCGTGTGCAAGCAGACTTTTTCCTGATCCGCTTGAACCTAAAACTGCTAAAATTTCACCTTCAGATATGTCAAGTGTCAAATCGG
>JAUNXN010000178.1 GCA_030539795.1 Methanobrevibacter sp. | reverse complement strand
TTAGAAATCGTACCAAAAACCTTAGCTGAAAACGCAGGTTTAGACAGCATCGACTGTTTAGTAGACTTAAGAGCTGCACAAGAAGACTCTCCTTACATGGGATTAGACGTATTCACTGGTGAAGTTGCAGACATGAAAGAAGCTGGTGTAATTGAACCAAAACGTGTCAAAAAACAAGCTATCCAATCTGCATCTGAAGCAGCTGAAATGATTTTAAGAATCGATGACGTAATTGCATCCACCAAAGGCCCAGAAGACATGGGCATGGACCCATCCATGGCTGGCGGAATGCCTCCAATGATGTAAATTTAAAGAAATTTTTATAATTTCTTTTCTTTTTTTATTTTTATGTATTCAAATAGACTTATTTTTAAATCATCATGTGATGATGAAATTTTTTATCTAAAAGACACTATTCTAATTAATTTTAATCATAATCGCAATGGAGTATCATCTTCAGAGCTTAACGGCGGGACCTGCGATTTGTACAAATCTGTTTTTAACCAGCATCTCTCACAGGAAAAGATTGACTATCTGGTAAACCATGATGTTTGTGACTACTTAATAAATGAATGCAGCTTAATGGAAATTGATTCAAATTATTCAACTGGACTAATTACGTTAGCTGAAATGAAGAATTTAAGCATTGTCAATAAATCCTTTAAAAATTTAGATGTCACAGCCATATCAACTGCAGGCGTTAGGACAAATGCTTCAAGAGCAGGCGATCATGCATCATACTGGGAAGAAAATGGCGAGTTTCATTTTGGCACAATCAACATAATCGTGCTCATAAATGTTAAACTGTCCAAATCAACACTGATGGAGGCATTCATGACCGCAACTGAAGCTAAAACAGTTGCTTTAAATAATCTGAAAATTCCATCACAATATTCAAACGGGTATGCAACAGGAACAGGAACTGACGGTCTTTGCATTTTTTCAGATGTCGATTCGGATGATGTGGTGACTAATGCAGGTAAGCATTCAAAACTTGGTGAACTGATAGGAAAATGTGTAATCGAATCCGTAACAAAGGCCATTGGAAAGCAGGTTTGGGTTACAAATAAATCACAATCAAACGCATTGGTTCGATTAAATAGATATTCCTTGGACATCAATGAGTTTTATGATAATTTGGATTGTGATAAGGAGCAGTTCATTCGCCAGTTACAGAAGGACATGAAAAAGCAGGATAACGTGGCTATTACGACTTCTGTTTTAAATTTGATTGATGAAGTCGAAAACAATCTGATTGAAAAAGATGATGCTTATAAGTTGGCTTGCCTAATAAAAGAAAATTGTAACAGTTATCCGATAAGGAGTTTATTGGAATATTGGATTGACTATTTTATCCATTGACCGTGAGTTGCTTATTTCAGACCTCTATTTTTGGAATATATTTTTTCCATATTGTTTAATGGATTTCATATATTCTGAAACATATTATAAAGTTAGGGGATTAAATTTTAAATATTGCTCATATCTTAAAAGTATAAATATTTTATAAAATATAAATTAGCATATCCTGTGGTGGTGTTATTTTTGGTGAACACATTTGATAAAAAAGATTTCCAGAATTTTCAAGATGATTTGAAGTTTTTAATTAACTCCGAAATTCGTTTAAAAATTTTAGGATGTTTATATAACTCTTCGGCTTCTATTAAGGAAATAGAAGAAAAAACAGGCTATAGCTATAGTTCTATATTGGATAATATTAATAAACTCGAACAAAGAAAGTTTATTTTTAGTATTGAAGACAAATTTTATTTATTTAATAAAACGAAGATTAAATTAACCAATGTACTTTCCTTTAACAAATCATGTGCTTTTTTAAGAGAAAATTCTGATTTTCTAAATTTTTCTCTAATTGATATTAATGTTGACACTACTAAAGATTTATCTGCACTTGAGGGTGCTAAATTAATTGAATCCAATAATGTTGATTTGTTTAAAGCTACTGAGATTTTTCAAA
>JAUNXN010000177.1 GCA_030539795.1 Methanobrevibacter sp. | reverse complement strand
GTACTATGGTTTTCTATGGGAATTTCATTTCGCTGCAAGCTCATTATATTATAATATTATCACCGTACATTGAATTTATACAACCACACATTTCAAACTTATAATATCCGTAATAACTGATTAAATATTTTTTATTTTTTCTAATTGGTTATAGCTTTGTTGAAAACTTTTTATAGGAATTCAATTCCGCAATACCAAATGGAGGATGATATTATAACAACCACAACCATTAATAACTCCAAGGAGTTTAAACCATCTGATCTATTTTCAGATAATGAAGTCAAACCTTGCCCTGATTGCAATTCAACTAAAAGGGTGTATGACAGTGAAAGAGCTGAAGTTACATGTGCCCACTGCGGTCTGGTTTTAGATGAAAGCATTATAGACATGGGTCCTGAATGGAGGGCTTTTGACCATGAGCAACGCGATAAGCGTGCAAGGGTTGGCGCTCCCTCAACTTATGCAATATCCGATAAGGGTTTAACAACTGCCATTGACTGGAGAAACAAAGATGCAAGCGGTCGCAAGATTTCAGAGCATAATATGGCTCAATTGTACAGGATAAGAAAACTGAACAAAATGATTAGGATTTCACGAACCGGCGAAAGAAATTTAGCGCTTGCTTTAAGTGAGTTAAATCGTATTTCTTCAAGTTTAAATCTTTCAAAAACAATTCATGAGGATGCCGCAATTATTTATAGGGCTGCCGCTAAAAAGAATCTTGTTCGTGGAAGAAGTATTGAGGGTGTTGTTGCCACATCCGCATATATTGCCTGCAGAAGATGTAATCTCCCGCGCACATTGGATGAAATTGCTGAAGTATCAAAAGTTTCAAGAAAACAGATTGCAAAAAATCATAGGTTTTTGGCACGAGAGTTAAATATTAAGCTAAAACCAACTTCCCCTAATGATTATATTCCTAGATTTGCAAGTAAATTGGGATTGTCTGGTGAAGTTGAATCCAAAGCAATTGAAATCATAAATAATGCTATGGGTAATGGTTTAAACTCTGGAAAAGGACCAACTGGCCTTGCAGCAGCCGCATTATATATTGCGTCCATTTTGTCTGGAGAGAGAAAAACCCAAAAGAGCATTGCCGATATTTCTGGTGTTACTGAAGTGACTATCAGGAATAGGTATAAGGAATTAACTGAACAACTAGAAATGGGTGTAACTTTATAAACTATTTTTCTTTTTTTTTTATTATTTTTGTTTATTTTTAGAATAATTTATAAAATTTTATATATTTATTTTTTCAAACATTGTATTTAGAACGGAGGTTTAATATGGTACTTAATAAAAAATTTTTACTTTTAATTACAGTAGTATTCATTGCTAGTGTAGGTATAGTTGTGGCTGAAGATGCAACAGTCGGACCATATACTTTCACTGTGCCTGACGGATACACAATTGCAACTAGCGATGACACTAGTTGTGCAATGCAACTAGATGAGTATAAGGCCATTTCTTTTGCTACTGGTGTCAGCGATGACCTCGAAGCGGCAAAACAAAATTTCATTGATCAAGGTCAAACTTTAATTGATGAGAAGGAAATGGAATATAACGGCTTGCCTATCACTCTTCAAGCATTTTCCATAGAAAAAGACGGTACAACATTCTACGTTTATAATTATGTATGCTTGAATGAAGATGGTAACTTTGTAGTTACAGCCACTACAAATGATGCTGATTTTGACAGTGATTTAAACTCTGATAGTAATCCTGCTAAGATCATATTTGATACACTCCAAGTTAATTAATTTTAACTTGTAATTTCTTTTTTTTATTTTTTGATAATGATTAAATATCATTTTTTATAAAGTATTATTGTCGTATCATTTTTTGACCAATGCCTACGGTCCTTTTATGAGGGAAGTTGATACTGTCGATGATTAGAAGAAACCCAGCATTGGATAGGCTGCCCGTTTCGAGGGTTGCTCGAGGAGCGAAGGGTATTCTAGCGATGATTCAAGAGAGTTAGTATACGGGCAA
>JAUNXN010000073.1:3317-7881 GCA_030539795.1 Methanobrevibacter sp. | reverse complement strand
GGTCTGTTATCCAAAGGACACCTCATTGAAACCGACCGTTCAGGTCTCGTTGGAGGCTATGTCGGCCAGACCGCAATAAAGACCCAGGAAGTAATACAGTCCGCACTGGGTGGAATACTTTTCATCGACGAAGCTTACTCTTTAACATCAAAAAGCGACAACGATTACGGCAGCGAAGCCGTGGACACGCTGCTCAAGGCAATGGAGGATCACCGTGATGATTTAATCGTAATCGTGGCGGGCTATCCGGCTTTAATGGAAAAGTTCCTCTATTCAAATCCGGGATTGGAGTCCAGATTCAACAAGTTCATCTACTTTGAGGACTACAACGACGAGGAACTCTACAATATATTCTGGCTCATGTGCGAGGAGTCCAACCTCACCATGGACGCCGCAGCCGATAAGTATATAAAGGACTACTTTAAAATGTTATATGAAAATAGGTCAAAAAACTTTGCTAATGGAAGAGCAGTTAGGAACCTATTTGAAGAAGTAATAACTAATCAGGCCAATAGATTGGCTCCTAAAAGCAATATCACAGATGAAGAATTAAATACGTTAACATACGAGGATTTTCTGGTTGATGAAAATGACTAATAAAATTTGTAATAATTGCGGAAACATTGTAGACAGCCGTTCGAACCATTGCCCAAAGTGCAAATCAAACTCATTCAGAAATGTATATGAAATTACAAAAACAAACAACAGTTTAACCAATAAATTATTCTATGATTATCAAGACAGTTACTTTATCCTATCAAAATCAAAGGTGGCTGCAATTCTGGCGTTCCTTCTGGTCCTGACACTTGGACCGGGCAACATTGGAGTAATAATCTTCGCTTTGATAAGCGCGGCACTGGTATATGTAGTCGGAAATGCAGTCCATGACATGATTGGAAGCAAGAGCATGTCAAGAGCCGCCATCGAAAATAGCAATCACGGACTTGTGACTGATTTAAAACACCTGTTCTTCTACTGGCAGGACAAGACCACAGGCGAATTCACATTCTCAAAAACAAAAGCATTGACAGTATTGGTTTTCCTTTTGTTTGCGTCATTCGGTGGAATATTCAGCCTTTCAGGCGTTTTCTATCTTGGACTCTTCGGCCTTTCAGTTGCAACCCCAGCATTCATTATAGGATACGCAATCCATAAGCTCACAACATCCGATCCTATTGGCGAACTTCTTGGAAACACCAGACAGGTGGGAAGCAAAAGGGAAGTCAAGGTCAAATCCAACGCAAACGAATTCGACCAGTACAGGACAAGACTCAACGAGCTCAAGGCCATGTATGACATAAAAGAGAAGAATGCCCGCAAGCTCATCGAAGAGCGCTTTGAACCTCCACAATTGACATACGACAGGTTCATTGCAAACGTCGACAAATCAACAAAGATGTTCAATGAAAACGCCGATGCGATTTCAGGCATCCTTGAGTTGGGCTCTGACTCCAATCCGGAAATCAGCAGGGAAATCGAATCAAGGATGGGAGTTCTTGAAAAACTTGTCCAGAAGATGGATGACCTCATCGACGAGCTAATACTGAGCATGAGCAAGGAGGACAAGAAGGAAAAAAATCCTACTGGCTTTATGCACGGCATGGACAATCTGATTAATTCCGTCAAGGAATATAAAAATTAGTTTAGTGGTGGATATGTTAAATATTTCCAAAACTATTCAAAAACAGAGTTAATTTCATTATAGGTTTCCAAATCTATTTTTCCTTTTTCTTTTAATTCATCTATTTTATCTTTATAGTGTTGTCTTTGGTCTTCTAATTCTTTGATTTCATTATCTTTTCTGGATATTTGATTTTCCTTTTGAGATATTTCTCTATTTTTCTCAGCTAATTCCTTTGCATATTCTGCTTCTTTTTCATTTATTTGCTTTGCATGGTCAGCTTCAATTATGGCAAATTCCTCTTCGTACCAAATTCTCATACCTCTTTTTGCAGCTTCAATTTCTTCTTCAATCATATTTATTAACTCCTTTATCTTCTCAATATTTCCTTTAAATCGTGTTTTAATCATGGTATCAAGTATAAGTGCCATGTCACTTCTGATTTTTCCTTTAATATATTTAGAATCATTATATAATTTACATAGACTTTCTAGAATCTCATTATCTTTAGTGAAAATTGCTATAATTCCAAAATCCAATATTTCAGGGTTCATTAAATGTTTTTTATTTTTTATTTTTGTTTCTAGATTATTTAATTTTTTTTCAATTTCTTCCTTATCCATATATATGAAAACAGGCTTTGTTATATCGGATTTTGTAGATTCAAATTCCTGTATTTGTTTTTTGGGTTCCTCTCCGGTAATAATCATGGACAGGATTGGGCAATGGTATCTACATTTTGATAAATCCTTATATTCAGCAATCATTCCTATTTTATGTTCATCCAAATTTGTAGATTGATGTTCTAGATTTATTGCTGTATTCTCTGTTATTGTATCTCCATCCGGACCAACCATGATTAGAAGGTCCATTCTCAAATTAATCTTTTTGTTGTTCACCACATCATTTTCTAGTGCCTTTATGAATTTGCCGGGCAGATTCAAATTCGCATGCAGATCTTTTGGATATTCTCCGCTTATATATCTAAAAGACTTGTCGAATGGGTGGTGTTGAGATTTAAAATTTCTATTCAAATTATCATCTCCACATCGTTTCATTTATTAAAAATATTCATGTGATTAGTTATAATTTTAGTTTACAGTTATTTAAGATTTTGTTTAAAATTTAAAGCAATTTTAACTTGTTAATATAATTTTACAGGCTGAATACAATTTTTCATAATCAGATAATTATATATAAAAATAAATCCAAGTTATTAACATGATTAAGAAACTTCTGATTGCGCTTTTAACATTGGTGGTATTGATGAATGCAGTCAGTGCAATTGACTCTTCAAACTGGACAACCGCCCAAGTAGGCTATGAAACATTCAAGATTCCGCCGAAATACGAAAATCCGGACACCAGCAACTTTGACATCTATGAATATGATGAGGACATTGACGTATTCACAATCAGGTTCGTCAATCCCAACCTTATGAGCCTGTACGGCTATTACATTGAAAAGTATCCCGAAAAGAAGGTGACCGTTGCAGGCCATGATGCAGTCCACTTCACCTATCATGACAGGCATGACGATACCGACAATTCAATACTGTGGTTTTCAGCAGGCGAGGAATTCTATTATATCAACTGGATCGGCCACAACATAACTCCGACAATCAAGGAAGTCGTCAAAAGCGCATCGGATTCCGATTACTCACACAAGGAGTTCTATCAGATACTGAAAGAGGAATATCAAAACTACCAGCTTGTAGAGGCAATGGAATCACAAAGATATGATTATCCAAGCGATGACTCTTCACACACTTTCGTATCCGTCGGAACAAACGGCTTTGGAGTCGGAAAGATATTTTAGGTGGCAAAATGAGTGATGAAATTCCAATCAAAATAAAGCAGAAATCCAAAAAGAAACCCTTCATTTTGGATAAGATCAAATCCACAAGGGATTTTGTTGAGGATACCGCCACCATCATTTTTCCTCAAAAGGAAGAAAGCAGCCTTCCGCAGAAGGGATACGATGAATCATTAGAATACATAAGAGAAAACCGCAAGTCAAAAATAGAGTTTCCGGTCGATTCAAAATCAAAGGAGAAGATATCCAAGCTGCTTTCCCCTGAAGTTGTCGGAAGCGCGGGAGGACTCATAGGAGCTGCGGCAACTGTAGGACTGATAGGTTCAACCTTGGGAACAGGACTTATTATAGCAGGAGCGGGAGCGCTGATTGGAGGAATACTTGCCAAGAATTCAGATGAGCTGTCATGGGTTCCAGCCGATCTGGTCATTCTTGATGAGGAACTGGTCATTTCAGGCAGGTTCACGCTTCACTTTGATGAAATCAAGTATGTCAATGTGGATAAGAGCACCCCAAACGAACTTGTCGTTTTTACATTGAAGGACGAGGCGCTGGCATTCAGGACATACAACGCAAGGGCTCTTAAAACAGTTATCGTTGAAGCAATGGATAATTATTATAACGATAACTGACAAACTAGAATTGATGATGAACCATAAACACCTGCGAAACGTGATTGAAGACATATATTCGAATGACAACAGGCTCACAGAAGAGCTCACCGGCAGATTGATCAATGAATTTCGATATTCCAATCTGTATATTCCCGCAAAAAGGGAAAACAACACCCTGAACTTTATCATTTATGAGGATGATGAAATCAAAATCACACCATTATTCACTGATTTGGATGAGTTTCACAAATTCTTCAAGGATGAGGACATTCAGGCACTGCAGAATTCCTTTGAACTCTATCAGAATATCCTCAAGACCACAGACATTCAGGGATATATTCTCAATCCATCTTCCGAAAAGTACGTATTCAAAAAGGAGTTCATTCTGGCGATTTCAAATATCCCGAAAACCAACTTCTTCACCACAAATCCCTACACTGAAGAGGAACTTATTGATTTAAAAAATTCAATAAACAACGAAAGCCTTGAGAGTTTCATTGGGGACAGGGCAAAC
>JAUNXN010000073.1:0-3217 GCA_030539795.1 Methanobrevibacter sp. | reverse complement strand
TTAGGTTTTGAAAAGTATGCGAATGATGAAAGGCTGTCCGAAGCAATGTTTTACATTTTCAATATCTAAAATTTTAATAATCATATGATATATACAATTAAACATGTCTGAGTTAACTGAACTGATAGAGATTGCAAAAAACATTGAAAAGCAGAACGATGAAATCATCCGTCTTTTAAGAAAAATAGCCGATGAAAAGGAAAGTGAAAACAAGCCGATTATTGACTTGGGAGAGTTATATTTATCAGATGATAAAATCCCTGAAGTGAAAAGGGAAACACCCAAGATTGAAAACAGATGGAGAATCGGATCACTATTGGACACCACAATTGATGTCGGCGAAGTATATTTCATTGAGGGCGGGGACATCTTCAAATTATCTATTGAAAATAATGAAACTAGCCTTGATAATTTGACAGGTGACGGCGAACCTAGTGCATTTAATTTACAGGAACTTGTAGCAAATGAATCCATCAATAATAATGCAAGTTTGCAGGACGGTACAGTTATACTCAGTATGGAACAATCACAAAATTTGCCCGAAACTTTAAAGATATGTGTAGAACAGGGAGCGCAAAAGGTCTATATGCCGCTTTTCGCTTCAGCCCAATTGGTGGGCGCACCGCAATCCATAATGGAATTGGTAAAACTTGACTTTTACAAAAACAACGAAAATCTAATCGAAAAACTATTTAAGTAGGTGAAAAACATGTCAAAATTTTGTCCATCTTGTGGAGAAGAGCTAAAAGACGATGCTAAATTCTGCAAAAACTGCGGAGCAAGCATACCAACCAGCGAACAGACACAAACTACAGGAAACGTGCAGCAGAACTACCCTATTCAAACGGCCGAAAACGACCATAAGATAGCAATGATTCTGGGTTACGTATTTGCCCTCCTGATTCCATTGATTGGAATTATCATCGGGATATACATGGCTACCAGAAACGACTCAGCTAACGCCAAAAAGCATGGTAAGTATATCATAATACTTGCACTTGTAGTCTGGTTTATCTCATTCTTGATGGTAATGAGAGGTTAAGTGTTTTAAATGTTTAGAAAGTTATCCGATTACCTGGTTGAAGATACGGAAAAAAGGCAAGTCATAAATGATTTGCTCTTTCCCGAATCAGAGTGCAAATTGTCAAGAAAATTTATAAGAAATGAATTGATTTTGAATGAATTTGACATGTGCGAGTGCGATGTTATCGCACTAACAAAATACTGTCCGCAATGCCATAGGGAATATCGCGAAGTGGAGAACTTCTGCCTTGACTGCGCCGTCAAGCTGAAGCGCATATCCGATATAATCAGTGTAAGGGACATCAAAACCCATCCCCACTTCATCTTCAACGGTTCAAACAGCTTCAGGGATTTTGATGAGATATTCACTCCTGAAAATATTGAAACGGTCAATGCCTACAAGCTAAAGGTGAAGGATTACAAAGGCATTGTAAACGACATTAAGAAATCCGCATTTCTCGAATTCGACAGTTTAATCAAGTCAAACGATCTGGTTCTTGACTATCTTGACATTCTTGATAAGGTGCTCTTATTTTCAAAGTCATTCGTTGAGGTTGACTACAAGTCATTCGGCCAGGAATTGGGAACATTCTCATTCGACAGGATTGAAATCGATGACAGGCAAACATCATCCCTTCAGATAACTACACTGATTCATGAGCTGTCCCATTTTCTTCTAAAGGAGATAATGTCAGTAGTATTGTGCAGGATACTTGACTGCGAGAAGAACTCATTTATCGATGCGATTTCAACGTTCATACTGACATATTCCCCGATAAACAGGCTGATTGACGAGTATTCGGCACACAGCGCTGAGGGAAGGTTTACGGTTTATGGATATCAGGACTATTCATCATTCATCCAGATTCAAAAGTCCCTTGAAGGCGAAATTCCGGCTGAGGAAATCAACATCGCAATGGCAATAGGAAACACATTCTCAATATACATCAAAGGCATTCTTGAAGCGTATATCGATGATGATTTGAGACGTGAAATCAAGGATTTGTTTTTAATGCAGAACCGCGAAGCACCGAATTACGAAATGCTTGCCTTGGAGAACTGCAACAGCCTTAAAAACAGGGGATTCATGCAGGCCATCGGTCTGATTTTGAGCGAAGGATTTGAAGTTGCAAGCCTTAATGTTGAAAAGTTGAAGGAATATGAGAAAAATTTTTAAAACTTCAGATACATAATTACAATTATGAATATTCAAGAAAGGATTATACAATTAAATTATGAACATACCGGTAAAACTGTCGCAATCAACGAAGTGCTCTTGACAATCATTTCCAAATATCAGTTGTTTGAGCCTTGCGCATACCTATCCGAAGATGAAAACTGGCTTAACGTAGCAATCGTATCCACCGAACAGGAAGGATTTTCCCAGGCAATATCAATCCTTAAAAAGGAAATTACCGCTTTCGGCGTTTTCCGCAAACCTGACATTGTTGTTCCTGTACAGCAATTCGGATCCACTGAGGATTTATATCAATGAGGGAAATACTCATAGACAGTGATTTTAGTGTAGATGACACTACACTTAAAATCAACAATATCATGTCGAAGTGGTCAATTCACTTTCTCGACATCAACGGCCCAAACTGGATTATATTCGACTATGACATGAACATAAAATACGTATTTTTATTTCAGGTTGATTTTGATGACATAGAGACCAGAATAAAGCTTGAAGACCTAAAGCTGAATGTCATACATCATATAGAAAGCTTAAAAGACGAAACCACTTACAGGGACAACCTGATAAATTCTGTTTTTCTAGATTAAAAAAATAAAAAAAGAAAAGAATTAATTTGTATTAATTCTTGTATTATAATATCTTACACCATCTTCATCGTAGGTATACCATCTGTTTACTTCTTCATCGTATTTTTCACCGATAACGGCTACATACGAATCGGATTGAGGATTATATACCTTATATGTTGTATTGTTGATAGTCAATTCGGTACGATTTGAATTGTCGCCAACGATCTTATCGGTAGCATTTGTTGCGTTGGTCATGTTATCGACATCAACAACATCTGTGGTGTTGTTATCCAAGTTGGTATTGTTTAAAATGTCAATGTTGGCATTGCCATTATAAACGCTATAAAGTCCAACGGCTACCAATGCAACTACAAGGATTGCAATTGCAATAAGTATAATGTTTGTAGTTTTCATAATTACACCTTTA
>JAUNXN010000176.1 GCA_030539795.1 Methanobrevibacter sp. | reverse complement strand
CTTCTTCTTATTACATCCAAGTCCCCTCCGATACTCAATTCCATTAAACAGTCAGCACCGTTGTCTATTGCAATCTGTGCTTTTAGGACTTCTTCATCGAAGTTTACAATATCGGTTGAGGTTCCAACGGTTGCATTTACTTTTGTTCTAAGTCCGGCACCAATACCGGATGCTTCTATGTCTCTGTGCACGTTGCTTGGTATTACAATTGTACCTTCAGCCACTGATTTTAAAATAAAGTCTTCTGAAACATTCTCTATTTCTGCAACATGTTTCATCTCATCGGTTAAAATTCCCTTTTTTGCATCACTAATTTGTGTCATGTTATCACGTCGTAGTCAAATAAGATTTAAAACAGTCAAATATATTTTAATTTTTTCTCATATTTACTTGATAATTTCATATATTTATTTATTAGTATTTAAAGTAGTAGGTTTTACTTTAATTCAAATAATATTGATATAATTAAAGTTTTTTTGAAAAAAGAGAAAGTATATTTTTACAATAAGAAAATAAAGCTGTTTTGATAAAAATAAAGTAGACTTTAAAAAAAGTAAAAAAGAAGAATAAATTTAATAGAATTCATTCATTCTTTCAAATGCTTCATCAAAAGTAGGCATATTGGTTTGACAACCTTGATGTTCAATAATGAATGATGAAACGGATGAAGCAAATTTAGCAGATTCTTCTAGGGATTCTCCATTCAAGAATCTTGATAAAAATCCTGCCCTGTAGGAATCGCCAGCACCGGTTGGGTCAACCGCTTCCCTTGCTATGGCATCGATTTTTATTTTTTCTTCGCTTGAATAAATTTCACTGCCGTTTGCGCCGCAGGTCTTAACGATTATTTTTGGACCTAACTCCCTTAAGCCATCCAAATCGACTTCAAGTGCATTAAGAATCCTTTCGATTTCGTGATGATTTGCAAAAAGGATGGTAGTATTTTCGATAACGTCCTTCAACTTTTTGGTGTCATACATTCCAAGGTCTTGACCTGGATCAAATGAAATGAGCAATTCTTCATTTTTTGCTTCTTCAGAACATTTCCAATTGAAGTCAGGGTCCCCGGTCGCTAGGTGAATTGCTTCAGCATTTTTAATTGCGCTGGTAGGAACTCTGCTTTCTGCGAATTCACGGGCAGCACCCCAATAGAAATAGCTGATTTGGTCTGAATTGTCATCAGTCAAAACAAAAGCTGTCGGTGTTGCTTCACCGGGAACAATAATTAATGATTCGGTGTCTATGCCTAAATTTTGCATATGTTCATAATATTCAGTTTTTTTGAAATCTCCTCCAACAGCAGAAACTAATGCAGTTTTTAATCCTAATTTTGCCCCAACACAAGCAACATTTGCGGCTGCTCCTCCATTGAATGTTTTCATATTTGTTATAGGGGCTGAAAAGTTTGCTTTTGGAAATTCAGGCACTCTTATAATATAATCATGAGCAGAGTGGCCAATTGCTAATAAATCTCTGTTTTTTGCCATAATATCGCCTTTAAATATTTCATTTTTATATTGTGTTTTATCATTATTTAATGTTTTGAAAATGCACATGGTCGTTTATATGCACATCCACAAAAACATTTTTTCACATGCGGGTATTGTTAAAATATATCGATATTTAAATAATTTATTTTGCCGAGAGCATTTGAAAAGTATTATTCCATAGGCTGGAATCCCTGTTTTTCAATGTATTCCTGACCGTCTGTTGTCAGATAATTGATGAATTCATCGACTTCGCTTTTATCTTCGTTCACTTTAACTAAACTGATTACATGTCTTGTGTCAAACTTTAAAAGTTCATTTCCCTTAAAATAGCTGGCATTTAAAAAAGTATATAATTTTTCGGAGTTCCTAACTAATTTGAAGGCATCAAACTGTGAGCTGACACTCTTTGCAATGTTGTATTCAATATCGTAATGCTGCAAACTGTTCCAAGCAAGCCTTTGGGCGGATCCACTCACATTTACAAAATCAAGCCCGGTCAAATCGGAAATGCTCTCAATATTTTTAGAATTAGGGCTGGAAAT
>JAUNXN010000072.1 GCA_030539795.1 Methanobrevibacter sp. | reverse complement strand
ATATAAAAATTACAAAAGACATTAATATTTATGGATCAAATTCGTCACAAACAATCTTGAATGCAGATAAGAAATCCATTATTTTCAATGTTTCAAATGGGATTTCCGTAAATTTAACAGGATTAACATTCACAAACGGTTTTACATCAGGTGATGGTGCTGCAATATATAATTTGGGTAAATTGACTATTTTCAATTCAACATTCTGCAATAATTCCGCTTATGGTGGAGCAATTCATTCAGGTGCTGACCGTTCCATAAGTCCAGTATCATTAACTGTTTATAATTCCATATTCCATTCAAATAAGGCCGCAGTTGGTGCTGCAATTGATAATTATAATGCTGATTTAAGGGTCATTAACTCCACTTTCTTCAATAACGAGTGCAATGAGGGTGGAGGAATTTACAATAGAATTTCAAATTTATGGATATACAATTCATCCTTTTTCAATAATAGGGTAGAACGTGGAGGGGGTGTTTACAACAATAAGGGATTAATGAAAATCTACAACTCCAACTTCTATTCAAATGTTGCAGGCCATTTAGGCGGAGGAATTAAAAGCTTTGGAAATTGTGAAGTTCATGACTCTATAATTAGGAATAATACCGGATATCAGGGCGGAGGATTATTTGTTTCTGAAAACACAATGAAAGTATCAAACTGCATTGTTGAGGACAATAAGGCTTATGAAGGCGGAGGATTTTTCGCTGATGTTAAAGCCACACTCATTATCAAAGATACATTAATAAACAATAACTCCGCAAGCGTTGACGGAGGTGGAATAAATGTCTATCAGGGCTATTTAACACTAACAAATTCCAATTTGACAAATAATTTCGCGCCGAACTGTGGTGGAGGAATATTTTACAGTGACTATCCCTACACTTCCCAAATCAAAAACATCATTCTGGATAATAATGCCGCTAAATTGGGAGGGGGCATTTATGTTGGAACATTAACAGTTAAAATGGACAACATTCAGCTAAAGAATAATAACGCTCAGGACGGCGGTGCAATTTACAATACTGGTACTTTAACTGTAAATAAAATCCATCTAATATCAAATTCCGCTAAAAGTCGTGGCGGTGCAATATACAGCGTAAAAGATTTAACAATCCAAGATGCAATTTTCGATAAAAATGCCGCAGTAAATGATGGCGGTGCAGTATATAGTCTTGATGATTTGACAATTGACCGGGCAAATTTCACATCCAATAGTGGAAAATCAGGCGGTGCAGTTTACACCGGTGAAATTGCCGTCATTAAAAACTCCAATTTTGAAGCGAATAAGGCAAATGATGCAGGTGCAATCTATTCGGTAACAGATTTGCTAATTGACAATTCTAAATTTTGCAATAATCAAATGACTCACTCTCTTGGGGTTATTCTATTGATAAATGGCAAAGCCAATATTACCAATTCAATATTCAACTCCAATAAAGGTTCCGATGAAGGGGGCTGCATTTTCAACATGGGCTCTATATTGTATGTCAATAATACGAAATTCGCATCAAATAAGGCCATTAGTTATGGTGCTGCAATCGATAATGGCGCAACTGCAATAGTTGAAAACTCATTATTCGAAAATAATCAGGCTTATAGTGCCGGAGCAATTGACAATGGTGGAGATTTGACTATTAAAAATTCTAACTTCACTAATAATAAAGCCACAAACAACGGTGGTGCAATAGCTAATAAAGGTAACATGACTGTATTGGGGTCTATTTTTGAAAATAACCATGCTGGTGCAGATGGCGGAGCCATAATTGCTCAAAGGGGTTTGACAATATCTCATTCAATACTTTATGAAAATTCAGATTCAAACGGTTATTCCATTTTCAATGACACCTGGGATGATATATCCATTTCAGATAATTGGTGGGGGTCAAATAATCCTGATTTTGATAAACTGTTAAATTTCAATGCATCTGAGGACTTTAGTTGGATTTTGATGAATGTCGAAAACAAAACTCCGTTAATGCAGGATAAAAGTGCGGATATTTTATTCAGCTTTAATGATGTGATTGATAAAAAAGGCGTTGTATCCAAGATTGATTCTCCAAAATCATTGCCGAGATTTGATGTTAGCTTGTCTACCGGGGATATGGTGTCTGTTTTAGGAGGAAACATATCAAAATCAATTTCCATACCTAAAATTAAGGATATTACTTTTAATGGCTACAATGAAAGCGTCACATTAAAGGTTGCTATAAATCCGGCAAATATCAAAAGAATCATCAGCAATAAAAACGTTGTTGTTGACTATAATGGAAAGGCAACTTTTAAGGTTCGAGTAATCGGAGATGACGAAAAGGCTGTTGGTGCGGGAGTCATCATCGTAATGAAAGTTGGCAAAACACCCTACAAAGTTAAAACTGATAAAAAAGGGTATGCAACTAAAACATTTGTGTTTGCTCCTGGAAAATACACAATTACAACAACATATAAGGGATACACCGTTAAGAATACATTAACAATCAAAAAGGTATTGTCGGCAAAAAGCGCAACTAAGAAAAAGGCTAAAAAGATCAAATATTCTGCAAGCCTAAAGACTTCAAAAGGAAAGGCAATTGTCGGCAAAAAGGTTACTTTTAAAATTAAGGGCAAAACCTATTCTGCCAAAACCAATAAAAAGGGAATAGCTACAGTCACTTTTAAAAATTTAAAGGTTGGCAAATATTCTGTTGTTGTAAAATACCTTAAATCTCAAGTTAAGGCAACTTTAAAAGTTAAAAAATAATTTTTCTCGGGGTGTGACTTTTCACACTCTCTTTTTGCATTTTGGTTCAAATCATTTTTTCAATTTTTAATAATTGGCCTATTTTTTAAAATTAAAAGCAATATATTAAATATATCGATAGTTATATTATTATACATTGATATTAAAAAACTGAAACTGTGGTAAAAATATGAAATTTAAAAATACATTATGTATATTATCATTTTTATTAGTTGCGCTGATTTGTCTAAATTCAGTTGCAGCAAGCGATTTGAATGATAATAATTTAACTCAAGAGTCTTCAGAGTTAGATTTGGATGAGGGTCTTGAAAATATGGAATTGTCTATTTCTGCAGAAGATTCCACTTTATCTGAACCAAAAATCCATTACGTTGATGAAATTGGCCAGTCCCACAACGAAATGAATGAGCATACAATTAAAAAGGTAATGGATGAAGCTAATGCTGGAGACACAATTGTAATTAATGGAAATTATTATGAACACTGTCATTTGGTAATCGACAAACCATTGACAATTATGAGCACCGTTGGAACTACATTAAGCCCTTGTTCCAGTTCAATGACTTCAAACCATCAGGGCATATTTTACATCACTTCTAAGGCTAGCGGTACAGTTATCAACGGATTCACTTTCGTTGATAATTTAGGGTTAAGCGACAGCGAAGCTTATGGAATTTTGGTGAAAGGGGCTTCAGATGTCACAATAGCAAACTGTTCCGTAACTACTGATAATATGGCAGATTCCATACGTTTTGAAAACTCAAAGGATAGCCTTATTGAAAATGTCACTGTTTTCAACTCAGTTAATGGAGTAAAAATTTCAAATTCAGAAAACATTGCAATTAATAATGTGATTGCCCGAAATTCAGAAATCGGAATCAATATTATTGATTCCACTAGAATGGCAATAACCTCAAGCAACATTACAAAAAATAAGAATTCAGGTATTGCATTTTCAGGAAAAGGTTCTGATTTGTACATAATTGACAATAACATTACAGAAAATGGAAATGGAATCAATATAACTTCTCCAGATCACGCATATATCTTAAGCAATCTCATAGGATTCAACAAGCAGAATGGTGTTTATATTGACAATCCCATCACATTGGTTGAAATCAAGGGCAATTTCTTCAATCAAAACGTCAATTGGGAAATTTTCAATGATTTCCATGTTAGGGATTCCGCATTCGCTGCAAAAGGAAATAAATTAGAAGTCATTAACAACAATTACATGATTAATTATGGTTCCGGATCAGGCACTGCGGATGTGGACAGGCCAGTCTGGACTCAGATGTATGAATATAAGAAAGGATTGGGCAGCTATAATTATGATTCCGACAGGGATGTCTATGTTTATGTTGGAAGCGGTGGAGATTATGACGGCCATCAGGATAAGATGTTTGTAGCATATGTCTTTGAAATAAATGAATATATGCACTGTCCAAACACTTATTATGCTCCTAAAGAGATTTGGGCAATGTCCGGTAACTATGAATTGCAGCTAAGTGAAATAACACAGGTTAAAAAAGGAATCTATCAGATTTCAATCGTTGATGAAAACGGAAATGTTGCAGGTGACTTAAGTTCAGTTCCGGTGACATTCTATCTCAATAAACTCACAAAAAGTTCAGCTCCAACTGAAAATGACACTTATAAGACTGTTTGGCTAAAGAATGGAACCGCAACAGTCAGATTCTATGCCGATGAATTTAAGGAAACAGGAAATGTCATAACCGCAGTTTTCCCAACTCCAGGAACTAACATTGATGATAAGGTATCCAAGAAATTTAATGTTGATGATTCCAATATTCCTGGTGAAGTCTTAAACACTAAAATTTCAGTTTCTTCATTAAGCACTTTCCCAAAATCAGGTGAAGAACTGATTGCTAATTTGACTGACATTAACGGAAAACCTATTTCAGGCGAGACATTAGTGTTCACAATCGGATCTTACGAATACAATCAGACAACCGACGAAAACGGCCAAGCAATAATCAAGGTTTCAATTTCAAAAGAGGGAACATACACAGCCAATGTCAAATTTGCAGGAGATGACCTTGACTACTACGGAAGCGATGCTTCATCTAGTGTTGTCGTTAAGAAGGTAGCAACTAAAATCACTTCTTCAAATGTCTATATGGTGCCTAAATTGGCCGAATATTATTACATGACATTGAAAGATGCTTCCAATAAAGCAATTTCCAACCAGAAGCTAACAGTCAAAGTGAATGGCAAAACCTACACTCCTAAAACCAACGGCAAGGGTGTTGCAAAGGTAAAATTGAAATTCACCAAAAACAAAAAGACCTACACAATTTCCATAAAATATGCCGGAAATGACAAATACAAGGCAATATCCAAATCAAGCAAAATAACTGTCAAATACTCTTCTAAGACTGCGAAACTGGTGACTCCTACTGTTACAATTCCGCCAAAGACTAATAAATATTACACTGTAACCTTGAAAGATGCAAACGGCAAGGGAATAGCTAAACAGAAAATCACCGTTAAAATCAATGGCAAAACTTTCACTAAAAAAACAAATAGCAAAGGTCAAACCAAAATCAAGGTCAAGTTCGCCGCATTGAAGAATTATAAGGTAAGTGCCAGCTATAAAGGAAGCAAAATATACAAGAAAGCTTCATCAAGCGGCAAGATTAAAGTGGCTAAAACCGCAACAAAGATCACCGCACCATCAGTTTCAGCTCTTCCTAAAGAGGCAAAAGCTTACACTATAACCTTAAAAACCAGTGCAGGCAAAGCTTTATCAAAGCAAAAAGTAACCATCAAAGTCAATGACAAGACATATACCAAAACCACAAACGCTAAAGGAAAAGCCAGCATATCCGTTAAATTTACAAATGAAAAAGCCTATTCTGTAGCGGTTAACTATAAAGGCACCGCAATCTATAAGGCGTCTAAAGCTACAGGAAAGATTACTGTTTCAAGGATAGATACTCAAATTGAAAGTCATGACAGGACATTTTCAAGAGATTCTCAGGATGAATATAAAATCACATTAAAAGACAAATCAGGAAATGCCCTTGCAGGCCAGCTTTTAAGTTATTCCATTGGCAATGAAAGCTATTCCCAGTCAACTGATGCTAATGGTCAGATAAGAATTAGTTTAACAAACAAAACCGGCGATTCATTTGATGTGATGTCCAAATTTGCAGGCAATTCCAAGTATAAGGCAGTTTCCAAAAGCAATAAAATCACTATTGTAAATAGAACCAACATCACATTTATTGATGCGGGTTTGCCGAATGATGAAATCCAGGACATCATGGATTCCGCATCAAATGGGGCAAATGTTGAATTTTTAGGAGATAATTACACAGATGTCGCATTGACTGTTAATAAAAACTTGATTATCTCACCGTTTGACAAGACAGTTTTGCAAGCAAAAGAGGATAGTCCTGCATTCACAATCGCAGCCGATAATGTAAAAATTTCCAATTTTACGATTGTTGCAGGCTCTGGAGATGCAATTGATATTGTCAATGCCAAAAATGTTGTAATTGATAATAACGTGATTTCAAATGCCTTGGATGATGCAAAAATGGAAAGCTATCTTGACGGCAGCGTAATGTTGCCAGGCCACGGTATCGGTATTGCAGGTTCAGCTGATGTGGAACTGCTGGACAATGACGTCAGGTTATTTGAAAGCGCAATATTTGCTGAGGATTCATCCGATATTGTCATTTCCAATAATGATTTAAGGGAAAATAATTATGGAATTAAATACGGATTTGGAGTTTCAAATACTGAAATAACAAACAATACAATTTACGATAATATCGGTTTGTATATTATGACCGTGCCTGAAGGGCCAAGCGGATATGGAATATTCTTGAATAATTCCGCTGTTAACGTCACAATAACCCACAACCATATCTTCAATAATCACATGGGCATTTCTCTTGATGCTAAAAACTCAACTGGTATTGTTATAACTCAAAACACTATAACTGACAATGTATTGGAAGGAATTAGATTTAATGCGCCTTATGATTTGGCCGAAAATGCTGTAGATGTGCTTGTAACAGATAATGCAATTTACAGGAATGCAAGGGGCCCCAGCATGATGATTTTAGGTGAGCTAAGTGCAAATCCTGAAGGAATCTACGGAGGAGGCGTGCAAAATCCTGAAGAAAGGCTAAAATTGGATCCTAACTGGTACGGTGCAAGTGATGTTGCAACATGGGATATTGATTCAGGTATTGTGGGATATGGAACAATGTGTCCTAGAATCAGCACAACCGGCATTACATTCAATGTGACCTCAGATGGATTCGGCAACTATTCTGCAGTATTCTATAAGAAAGGCGAATTGGCATCAAATCTTCCGGAATTTGACATGTACGCTACATTGAACAGGGGAAGCGACAAGCAGATTGAAGTTAACTTTAATGTAGTCGATGGTGTAGGTTCATTTAATTTCGATGCTGGAAACTACAACAACCAATCCAACATCATTGAAATATCTGTTGGTTCATTGCTCAATTCCACATCAAGGGTATTTGCACCGGCCTATTCTTATGATGTTCCGGCAAGTGAAATCATAACAAATTAAATATGTTTTTTGCATATTTATTCTTTTTTTTATTTTTTCATATAGACTTCAAGATTTCTTAAAGCTGTTTTTCAAAAGAAGTTAGTTAAAATTAATGTTGGCTATTTTTAAATCGATAGTTATTATGATTAATATTGAAATAATCAGTCAATGTTTTCATTTAATCAATCTTAAAATCGCACTCGCTACAGGATTTTGTTTGGAATTTCACAACTCCGCCACATTGGGGGCATAGCCACCTTTCGCGGTCTTGGCTCATCATGCGTCCAATCCCCGTAGTTTTGATTCTTTTGGCGCTTTCAAGTGTGTTCAGGTCATGTCTTTTAACGTATTTTTTGGAATGCTTTTTAATTAAAGGGCATGGAAACTCACTGCAACGTCCGCAATAGCTGAAATTCTTGGTATCAAAGCAGGTTTTTATTTTGCACTTCAAGCTGGCTTTGCTTTTGCCGTCATCACTGATTAAACAACCTGCACATGGGTTTTGATATTTTTCACAGCTAATGCAGTTGATTCCACATGGGGCAAGCAATTTCGCATCGATTTCTTCTGGCATTTTCATAATAATCTACTCTCTTGAATATAATATGATGCATTATAATTAATAATGTTAATGATTATTTGGAGGATTGCTTAAGTTTAACGATACCTTTATAAATACATAAAACAAATATTTGATTACTGTTATTTTTTAACAGGCTATAAATTACTTTTTTTGGGACAAGTTCCCATATG